>DASSGE010000977.1:0-4500 GCA_035693605.1 Binatia bacterium | reverse complement strand
AGCGCGCCTCTTGCGAGGGTGCCTTTCTCGACTAACTCAGCACACATCTCGATCAGTCGCGTGGGTTGACTTAACGCGCGCCGCACGGCGAACATATCGAGCACGCCGACTCCACTCTTTAGGGTCAGCGGAAATATGTTGTTTCGCGCCGACGGATTGAGCAGGCTGAAACCGACCATCACCACGTCCCAGAGATTTTTTTTGAGGCTATCGGCCAACATGGTGTGGGTCGTGTCGACGACAAATCCTTCGGTGACGCCGACGAAGCGAATCTTGCCCTGCTGCTGAAGCCGGCGCATCGGCTCGATCAGCCGGCTTTGCGCGAACTCATAATCCTTGGGCTCGACACCGTGCAGATGATAAATATCGATGTAATCGGTGCCGAGGAGCTTGAGACTCTTCTCCAATCCTTCGACAATCGCGGCTTCCGGATTCGGCTCATCTGGGGTGGGCAAAGTTTTCTTCGTCGATATCACGACACGATCACGCGGCACGCTTGCGATCGCTTGGCCGACGACACCTTCGGTACCGTAATTTTGCGCCGTATCGACAAAATTGACGCCGAGATCGAGCGCCTGCTTGATCAGACGAACCGCGTGGGCTTCTGCCCCCGCATCGCCGCGCATCCCCAGCCGGCTCGGCCCGCCGCAGCCCAACCCGGCGACGCTCACTTTCAATCCAGTTTTACCGAGTGTGGTGTACTCCATAATCTCCTAAGCACGTTCAAATCGTTCAAGCGGTTCAATAGGTTCAAACCGTGCAGTCGGTGGTGTCAGCCGACTTGAACGCCTTGAACGATTCATTTATCGCCAATCCACCCGCACTCCTAAGACTTCACCCTCGGCGCGGATGATTCGCGCTGCGCTGAGGGTGCAATTGACCCAGGCTTTGCGCCCATCGAGTTTGACGACACGCGCGCGCAGATCGATCGGTTCCTGCAGCGGCGTCGGTTTTAAATAGGCAATGTTCAGATTCGCCGTCACATAGCCGATTCTCGGCGCGCTGCCGATGGGACGTCCGGCGGCGCGGTAAGCCTGAGCAATGGCGAGATTCAAACTATGGCAATCGATCAGCGAGGCGATGATGCCGCCGTTGAGATTTTCCTTGGTGCCGCCGCAGTGATGCGGCTCGGCACGCCAAGTCGCTATGGCTTCGTCACCGTCCCAGTAGCTTTTCAGCCGCAGCCCTTTTTCGTTCGCCGCACCACAACCATGGCAGTGATGCACCGAGCCTTGGTCCTGAAAAGCGATCGCGCCCACGCTATTTATCTTTGTCGAACTTGAGCGACGCCGAGTTGATGCAATAGCGCAGGTGGGTCGGGTTGGGTCCGTCATCGAAGACATGGCCCAGATGAGCGTCGCACTTGCTGCACAGAGCTTCGACCCGACGCATGCCGTAGCTGTTGTCCGTCTCGGTCGTAACGTTGTCCGCCGCCACCGGCGCCCAAAAGCTCGGCCAGCCGGTGCCGGAATCGAACTTAGTTTCAGAGCTGAATAGTTCGTTGCCGCAGCAAATACAGCGGTAAGTGCCCTTCTCGTGGTTGTCCCAATAGTCGCCAGTGAAGGCGCGCTCGGTGCCTTTCTTGCGGGCCACTTGGAACTGTTCTTCAGTCAGTTGTTTTTTCCACTCATCATCGTTCTTTTTGATTTTTTCCATCGTCCGCTCCAATTGATTTACTTGTTTTAGCGGCTCTGCATATTAACGAACTGCAAGGGGATTGGAATATCCGCGCCACGCAGCATCTGAATCACTTCCTGCAAATCGTCGATTTTCTTGCCCGTCACCCGAACCTGGCTTTCCTGCATGGCGGCTTGGACCTTTAACTTTTTGTCCTTGATCAACTTCACGATCGCCCGCGCATTATCCGAATCAACGCCGTCTTTGATGGCGATCTCACGCTTGATCATGCCATGGGCTGCCGGCTCAGTGGTTTTGGGATCCAAACAACGGCGGTCGACTTTGCGCTTGACCAGGTTCTCGATAAGCGCGTCTTGAATCGCCCGCATCTTCATGTCGTCTTCCGTGGTAACGGAAATCTTTTTGTCCTTTTTATCCAACGAAATTTCGGTTTTCGAACCGCGGAAATCGTAGCGGGTTAGAATGGTTTTACTGGTAATGTTCACCGCATTGTCGACCTCCTGCATGTCGATGCGGCTGACGATGTCGAATGACGGCATATCTCTTCTCCCTGGGATGCCTGGAAGACGCGGAAGGCGCCCTATTTGCGCTTTTTTTTAACTTTCCCGGCCGGCTTCTTGGCCCGCAACCGCTTGCGCTTCGGTCCGCCATCGAGAACGAAATCGAGGATATCGCTGCGCGTGATAATCCCAACCAGGCTCTTTTCTTGTACCACCGGCAAGGAACCTATGCGATGTTTGCGCAACAATCCCACTGCCGTTGCCAACGGTGTTTCCGGCCGCACGATCAAAACGTCGTGCGTCATCACTTCCTCAACTGTGACCTTTTCGGCAAAGCTGTCGATCGCATTAGTCTGATCGATCATCATGCTGGTCGGATAGGCGTCGCGGATATCCCGATCGGTGACGAGACCGACAAGCTGGTCATTGTCGAGCACCGGCAACTGATTGACGCGGTGCTTCGCCATGAGCTGCCGGGCGATGGCGATGCTGTCGTAGGTATCCACGGCCAATACAGTTTCGGTCATCCAATCCGCCACCCGGATCGAATCAAGCTGATAGTTTTGTCCCGCCATTACATTTGCTCCAAATCGTAACCGCGCGCTTTGAGAATTTCGATGACGCCCCCTTTGCCGACCAAGTGCGCCGAGCCGACCACCACGAGGATATTGTCGTCTTGTTTGAGGAATTGTTCGATTTGCCCTATCCAACTACGATTGCGCTCATCGATGAGTTTAGCTTTCAACTCTGGATAGGCACGCATGCTCTCGAGGAAAAGCTGCTCGCCGCGCGCGACATCACCGCTATTCCACACGGCCACCAAATCGTCGACGGATTTTTCGAGCTGGTCCATTTCGAGCAACGACTGGCGTAGGAACATGTCTTGCTCAGAGGCCGTCAAGCGGCTGAAAATATCGATCTGAAACTCGGCGGTTTCCAAGCCATCAACCGGCTTATCTGCCTGCTTGGCCCGCCGTGCCAGCTGATGATCGATACCCAGGTTCGGGTCATAGCCTAACTTCTGCAACTGCATCACCACCATCGTCAAGGCGACGACCCAAGGTTTAAACGGCGCCAAAATCTTGAGGTCCACACCCAAATCGCTGGCGCGCTTCGCGGTCAACGCGTAGGTTTCCTGGGACAGCTGCTGCTCCAGCTGCTTGCCCTCGGGATCGATACCCTTTTGCATGAGCAGCTGCTGAAACTTCGCCGGCCCCTCTCTGACCAGGTCGATCTCTAACACCAACCGCTTACTCTTACTAAAGACTTCCTGGACAATTGGCTTCAGCGCAGCGCTTTCGCGCTTGAGCAGATGGATCGAGCCGAGAATGTAGACTGTGTTTTTGTCACCCGAAGCCTTCCAAAGAAAGTTTTTCTCCTGCGCCCAGAGATGATTTGTTTGGACGCTTACGCTGGTGATCACCAGCATGAGCGCTAGCGTTCGAGCGATGCGCAAACTGGAATTGGCCATGGACATCGTTACGGGAAGTAAAGGGAGTGTTAACGACCCGAGAGCCTCCGGCGGGCTCGCCTTCTCGCACATTGACGATCAGCGACGCCCACCGGCAATCGCGGGTTCACCACTCGAGGCGAATACAAACCTCTTCGCCTCGCTCCTCGGCAGGCAGCACGGTCAACGGCGCGCCGCCTTTGGGCAGCGTGCAGTCGCCGGTTTTAAGATCGAAGCAGTAACTATGATTATTGCAGCGGATCTGTGTGCCATTATTGATATTGACCAGCTGTCCCGCTTCCTTCAAATCCGCCTCTTCATGGGGACACTGACGGGAAAATGCATAATACTTCCCCTCGACGAACGCCACGAGCACTTGGCGTCCGCCGAGGTCGACTTCCTTCATGGCACCGGGACTGAGTTCTCCGATACGAGCCACCGGAATATAACTCACTCCCATATTACGCAGCCGCCTTTTGCTGACGATAAAGCGGTCCGCGCATCACCTGGCCCGGCAGTTCGCCGGTCATGCGCCCGTGATCGTTGACCACGGTACCGTTGACGATGGTGTAATGCATACCGATGGCTTGCTGCACCATGCGTTTGCTGTTGGCAGGGAAATCATTGGCCCAGACAGGCTCCTCTGCGTTAACGGTCCTGGGATCGAAGATCGTAATATCTGCGGCATAACCCGGCCGCAGCAAGCCCCTGCCCTGCAAGCCAAAGATCGATGCCGGATGAAACGTCAGCTTATGAATCGCCTGTTCGAGTGACATCACTTGGCGCTCGCGCACCCACAGGCCCAAGAGGATCGTGCCATAGCCGAAATCGGCGCCGAACAGCACATGCGCGCCGGCATCAGACGTGCCGATCAGTACGTAAGGGCTGCGCAGGATTTCGCCCATGGCGTTC
>DASSGE010000976.1:0-13489 GCA_035693605.1 Binatia bacterium | reverse complement strand
GTGCGAGTTCAGTTGTCTTTCCGGCGCCGCGACGTCGGGCTGGAGAAAAGCATCTATCGGTGGTTTAGATGGATATGATATTGAATGACCTTCGGCTTCAAGCTCAGGTTATGAGTTGGCCGAGTAGAAGTAGACTCTTCGTTTCGTCATTCCGGCGTAGGCCGGAATCCAGGCTTTCTTTGGCCGTGCAGTACAAGTGAAGATGGATGCCGGCCTTCGCGACAATCTGCTCATTTGCTTATCGCGCCACGCCGACGAAGTTCTTATCGATAACATCGTCAACGGCCAGGTCGGGCCGTTTGGCGTTGGCCCCAAGCGCCCGCTTGGCTTCCGCCAGCGCAGTGTCGATGACATCGATCTGGAGCGAGAGATCGCGGCGCATGAACGGGCGTTCATATTCATAGGCGCGGTCGAGCACGTTGGTGTCGGTGAGTTTGAGGCGTTTCATGATGATTTTAAATACCGTCGCTTTTTCTTCGCGAAAGACCTGTACGGCTTCTTTCATGGCTTCGATGTAGCGTCGCGCCGCGTCGGGCCGCTTGGTCAGGAACGCGGTGGTCGCGAAATAGGCGGTAGCCGGGAACGGTTGCGGGTTTTTCACCCCTTCGACCAGGAGGCGAAAGCCGTCGCGCTCCGCTTGGACATCGAAGGGCGGGCCGAAGACGCCGGCGTCGACGCGTCCGGATTTGAGCGCGAGAAAGTTTTCCGCCGACGAACTCGTGTGGACAAACTGGACTTGCTGCTCGGCGAGCTTTCTTTGCCGGGCATACCAGAGCCAGTAGTTATGCGTGCTGCTGCCGAGACTCTGAATGCCCAATACTTTGATTTGCGACAGATCCTGGATCGACGGTTTGCTGACAATGCTCAAGATGCGCGCGTGCTTTTGCAGGGCGAATATTTTCATGTCGCCGCCTTGGAGAGCCACCCGGACCGGCGCGTCGCCGGCGCCGACGCCGACATCGGCGGATCCCGAGAGCAACACCGATGCCACCAACGGCCCGCCGCCAAGCAGTACCGTTTCGGCGTCCAAGCCGTGTTTCTTGTAGATTCCCAAATCATTGGCGATCCAGATCGGCGAGAACGATGTCGCCGTCGAGGCATAAAGAATCCGCAGCCGTTGGGGCGGGCTACCGTCGGCGGCGTGCAACTTTTCGACCTGACACACCATCCAAGCGGTGAAGAGCCAGCAGATCACATTTGTTGTTCGGCTCATATGCTCTTTTCTCCGATGCTGCGCAATCGCCGCCGGCCACTGGGCTCGGTTAGATTGGCCGATGGCAATTTGGGTTAGTCTTCACGCCATCGGAGCGACCATAAGACGAGGCTACGCCCACTTTCAAGCGGCCGGTTATTTACACGAGTTTCTGCTAGGGTCGGGGCGTGTAGTTGACGGAGCTTCGGGCCGAAAATAGTTGAAATCATTCTGGGGGAATTTTATGGAAGCTGCCAGGCTGGTATTGGATGCGTTGGGCCGGGTGCGCGAGATGGTGCGCGAGGCGCTGAAGGATCTAACGCCGGAAGAAATGTTGTCGCCGCCCAAGCCGCATATCGCCTGGTTGACCTGGCATATTGGGCGGGTGCAGGACGCAAACTTTTCCGGCTTGCTCGATCGCCCGCAGTTATGGATTACCGACGGCTGGCACCGGCGTTTCAACATGCCGCCCGACCCGCGAGACTACGGCAGCGGCCATCGGCAGACCCGCGAGCAGGTGGACGCGTTTATCGTCACCGACAAGCCGCTGCTGCTCGCCTACCACGATGCCGTGTTCGCGCAGACCAAGGATTACCTGTCGACGGTAACCAACGCCGATTTGAATCGGGTTCTCAACGAACCGCAATACTCGCCGCTGCCGACTCTCAGTATCCGCCTCGCTAGTGTGATCAATTGCAATACCCGCCACGCCGGTCAGATCGAATACCTGCGCGGATTGGTCAAGTTCAAGGGCTGGTTTCCCGGGGCGCAGAAATAAGACGGCGCCAGTGATGCGGTGGCGTGGTGTTTATCATCGAGATCACTATGGCCGCTCACGGGATCGAGCGATCGAACCTTGCACTCTACTGGCTCGTCGCCTGCGAGCCGCTGCCGGCAATTCGATTCAACGCGGGTAGCAGCTCCCGTAAGAATATTCGGAATTGTTCGTTCAAATCGTCGCCGATGGGACGGATGGCGACATGGTCGACCCCGGCATCGATGAAGCCGCGCAGACAATCGACGCAGTGCTCCACGGGGCCGCACGCGGTCCAGATCTCCACGCCTTGGCGGGTGAAGTCTTTTTGATAGTAGGCGTCGAGAAAAGTTTTTGCTTCGCGAAACGCTTGGTCGCGATCGCGGTTTACCGCCGCCCCGTAATACAGCGCAGTTTTGAACCCCCCAGGATCGCGTCCTTCCTCGATCAGCATTTTTCGCAGCCGTCCCTGATATTCTTGAAACATCGAAAGCTCGATCTGATTGCTCATCCAACCATCGGCGTAGCGGGCCATGCGCCGCAGCGAGCGCTCCACACCTTGCTCGCCGATTTGCGCAGCGCGCGGAGTGGCCGCGATGTAGATCGGGCAGGGATGCTGCGCCGGTTTGGGCAGCAGGTTCACGTCATTGAAAGAGTAATATTTACCGTGAAAGCTCGCATGTTCGTCGGACCACAGAAGGCGCAGAGCCTGGAGCATCTCGACCAATCGCCCCGGCCGCTCCTTGCTCTGGACGCCCATGACTTCAAGCTCCTTGGCTGCCATCGGATGCTGGCTCGCCGGATAGCCCATGCACGCCGCCAGCCATGTCCGCCCGCCTGACAACACATCGAGACTGGCCCACTGCAAAGCGAGCAGCACGGGATTGCGTTGGGCGATGGTGGCCATGCAGGCGACGCCCAGTTTCACTCGCGAGGTATGTGCCGCGATGGCGCCCAACAGCGGAATGCATTCGAGCCGCGGCTTGCTCAAAATGCTATCACCTACCCAAACAGCGTCGATGGCGCCGGTGTTCTCGGCCTGGACGGCCATGTCGATCAGTTCCCGCGCCGGCGTTCCCTTGGTGACCAATGCCCGGTTGGACAAGATGAGACCGAAAGTGGTTCGGTTGTTCTGCATGGCGCCGAGCATAAGATGGGCGCGCGAATGTTTTCAAGTGCGAAATGATTGAGTCGATCAACTGCAAAACGCGCCACGCCAGTTAGATCGAAAATCAGCGCGGCTGTGCAATTTAAACGCTGGCGCGGGGTTATACCATGAAAATGAGTGGTGGCCGTCTCAGTTATAGAACTCGTCCTCAAACGGCACGTTAGGCATCAACGGACGTTCCACTCACGCGCTGCAACAACGCCTGATAGCTTGCGCGTTCTGAAAAGAGCTTCAGGTCAAACTCTTTTTGTGAAACCAAGCCTTTATCGATTAGCAGCTTGGCGACAACGTCAGCCGTCGCGAGTGCCGTAATCATAAGCTCTTGGAGCGTGAGAATTCCATCTTTGTCCAATTGACCCATTTTAGACTTCCTTCCTTTTGGCGCAGTCTTTTTTTAGCGGTGCCCATCGATACCGCGAAAACAACATCCACAAGCAATCGAAAGCGTTGAATGCCGGATCGCGCCGGTTATCGCCGGCTCGCCTGGAATGATGATCGAATCACCCGCGCTTGTTTAACGACATTACGATCGCTAGGGCTGCACGCCCTTCTTCAGCGACTCCGCGAGCTCGCGGAGATATTCGTCCTGTTCCTTGGGCGTGTACAGCGCCAATGAGCCGTCGGCGTTTTTCGGGATGCCGCCGATAAAGTGGAAAGCGTGACCGTCCCAGTCGTAGAATTCGTCGCCGCGCTGGTAAATCTCTTTCCACTTGTACCCGACCGGGCTGCGATGCAAGCCGGTGCGGGCCGGGAAGTTGTCTTCCTTTTCGCGGGAATCCTTCAAGTGCTCTTTGGGTCCGGCTTCTTCCGGCAGGCTCTCCCACATGCGCCGGTAGTTGGGAAAAAACTCTTCTTCGCGCACGGTGAATGCCGTGTGCATGTCCCACCACGGGCTATGGCCGGCGATGCGCTCGTCGAGCTGGTCGACGAGCTTGTAAACCAGCCGGGCGCCGGCACGCATGCGCAGGACTAGCGTGCCCTCGGCGGTCTTGGCGTTGCGCTCGGATTCCATGCCGCAATATTTCTCGAAAAAGGCCGCCGTGCGCGCCAGATCGCGGGAGCCGTAAACGCAGTGGCTGATGCGGCCGACGTTTTCTGAGCTGTGCACTTCCATGGCGCCCTTGGGCATATTTACCGGCGCCCAGAATTCGTACTGGTTGCCATCAGGATCGGCGAAACAGATCACTGTGCCTTCTTCGCCGTTGTCTGCGGTCTTGACCGGATCGGTGTGGGGAATCTTGTGCTGGTCGAGACGGTGCAGGTGTTTGTCGATGTCTTCCGGCCGGACGTAGAAGCCGCAGCGCGGCATATCTTTGCCGAGTTCCTTTGCCTTCGGATAGTTCTCCGGCTGGAGGAAGGCGCCGATGCGGCAGGACTCATCGTCCCACCACATGAAGCAAAAGATCGGCGTGTTCTTCTTACGCATATTTGTGGTCAGTCCGTTGATCGGCCGGATCGGCAGGCCGGTAGCGTGGAGCGCCCAGTAGCTCCAGCCCGGCAGGTCGTTGGTGCCGACGACATAGTGATCGATCCAGTGAACGGCACCTTTGGGTTCGACGGATGACATACGGATTCCTCCAGTACGAAAAGTTATAATCGTTACATTAAGTTTGGGCTAACAGACCCGCCGCGCTGGGTCAAGAGTTTCAGGCGCTGGGGCGCGGTCCCAAATGTTCCAGGGTTCCAATTGTTCAAGGCGTTTCGCCGGCGGTTCGTTCACGGTTCAACGTCGGACGCGCCTGCCTTTGTAGACCTGCTTCTAGACGATTTTCATGTCCCAGCCCATGACTTTTTCGTCCGGGCGCATTTTCCATTGCAGGTTCTTCGCCGAGCCGTAGATCGCCGCGAGATTGTAGAGCGGCACGAACGGCGCGTCGTCCATCAGGATTTTGCCGGCTTGTTGGAGGATGGCGATGCGTTTTTTGTTGTCGGCCGTCTGCTGTTCTGCTTCGATGAGTTTGTCGAAGGCCGGGTTGCTGTAATTGCAGCGCTTGGTGGTACCAGTGCGGAAATATTGATCGTACAGAGTGTCGGCGTCGGTGAGCGAGCCGCGGTTGTTGTAATAAAAGGGCAGCTTGCCGCCGTTGACACCGTCGGCGCCCCAGAATAGAGCCCACTCTTGCGAGATCAGTTCCACTCGGAAGCCGCCTTTGACCATTTGCGCCGCAACTACCTGGCAGACTTCTCTGTCTTTCGGATAGCGGCCAGCAGAATAATACAGCTGAACGTCGCAACCGTTGGCGTAGCCGGCTTGCACCAGGAGTTGCTTGGCCTTTTGTGGATCGTACGGATAGCGTTTAAGTTTGGCGTCGGCGCCGACGACATTGGCGCCTACAGGCCCCGGTGTTGGATAGCCGAGGCCGTCGAAGATATTTCTGACGATAGCCGCGGCGTCGACGCTGTAGTTCACCGCTTGGCGCACCAGTTTGTTGTCAAACGGTTTGTAGGCGACGTTCATCATCAGGAAATACATTTCCAAGCCTTCGATGCGGTCCACGCGCACTCTCGGGTGACGCGCGAGACGCGTTACCTCGTGCACCGGCACGTCGTTAATAAAATCGGCCTGGCCCGATTCCAATGCGGCCAAGCGCGCGCCGTCTTCGGTCACTTTGCGGAAGACGATGTCTTTGATCTGCGCCTTGCCGCCCCAATAATCGTCGTTGCGGGTGAAAACCAAATTGCCGCCGCGCTGAAAGCTGGCGAACTTATACGGCCCGGTGCCGATGGGATTCTCGAACCATTGATCGCCGTACTTGTCGCCGGCGGCTTTGCTGACGATGAAGCGGTTGCGCAAGCGGTCCAAGAAAATAGCCAGCGGCTGCTTGGTGACAAAGATCACCGTCTGATCATCGGGGGTTTGGATTTCCGTCACGTCTTTGAAATTCGACGCTTGCAGGCTGCCGCCCTTTTCGTCACGCATTCGTTCGACGGAATAGACCACATCCTTCGAGGTCAGCGGCGCGCCGTTGTGGAACCTTATGCCTTTTTTCAATTTAAAAACCCAGCGCGTACCTTGGAATTGCCAGGATTCAGCGAGCACGCCGACCCAATCTTTTTTCATGTAATCGAGTTCAACGAGCGGTTCGAAGACATGCTGCCAATTGCCATAGATCGACCCTGAGCTTTGTTTGTAGAGATGAATCGAGTCGGCGACAGTGTTGTGATAGACGGTCACGCGGTCGCGCGACGCGGCGCGAGCTAGCTGTGGCGCAACCAGCGCGCCAATGCCGATGGCGGTCGTCTGTTTGAGAAAATCTCGCCGGCTTAAGTTCGTAGCCTTCTTATCCATATGGCCTCCGGGTGCATATTAAGAACGGTTCATTTCACCACCAAGGCGCGAAGGGAGGAAGGTTTCGGAGAATTCCAGACTTCGTGCTCTTCGTGACGTACGTGGTGAGCTCTTCATTCGGAAATCACTGCCGGCTTGCGATCGTGCCAATCCGTCGCGCTTTGATACGCCGCGGCGGCATTCAGCACGGT
Organism: Binatia bacterium; assembly: GCA_035693605.1. Taxonomy (GTDB): domain Bacteria; phylum Desulfobacterota; class Binatia; order UBA9968; family UBA9968; genus DP-20. Next base: position 6,895 of record DASSGE010000976.1, on the reverse strand, counting down.
CTGATCGGCGAACGACGCGCCGATCAGCTGCATGCCGATAGGCAGACCTTCTGGACTCATGCCACAGGGAAGCGAGCAACCGGGTAAGCCGAGCATGCTCGGGAAGCGCAGCAGATTGGATTGGTTGTAACTTACGTGGCGCGAGTCGTCACCATTGCCCTGGACACCCTGCGCCAGCGGCGGTGCGACGCGTGCCGTCGTCGGCGCTGCGATGATGTCGACATTCTCGTACGCAGCTCCGACCGCGTCGCGAATCCGGTGGCGCGCGCGCTGGGCGGTAAGATACTCCGAGGCGGTGATCGCCATGCCGACGGCGATGCCGCGCGCGACATGGGGCACGTAGTCCTGGGCGCGCTCACGGAACCAGCGCCGATTGATCCCGGAGCTCTCCGCCGAGCTGGTCAGCATCGAAGTCATCGCGGCAAAACTCAGTTCGGGAATGTCCAGGCCGACGATCTCGCAGCCGGCGTCGGCGAAAACTTTCAGCGCAGATTGAAATGCTTCGCGCACCGGCGCGTCGACGCCGTCGAGGAATTTGCCCAGCACACCAAGCCGCAGGGTTTTGACGTTTTCATTCAAGCGTTCTGCGTAAGCCGGTGTATCCTGCCGCACACTCGCCGGGTCCCGCACGTCGTAGCCGGCGACGGGATCGAGGGCCAAGGCGATGTCTTTGATCGAGCGGGTGAACAAGCCGACATGATCTTGGCTCCAGGCGCCGCGGAACGAACCGTGACGGCTGATGATGCCAAACGTTGGTTTGAACCCGACGATGCCGCAGTAGGATGCCGGCCGGCGCACCGACGAACCGGTTTCCGTGCCGTAAGACAGTGGCCCGATTCGCGCAGCGACAGCCGCGGCGGAGCCGCCGCTGGAACCACCCGCGATGCGGTCTAAATTCCACGGATTATGCACTGGGCCGTAATGTGACAAGGTCGAGGTGCCGCCATGGCCGAACTCATCCAAATTGGTCTTGCCGAAGATCACCGCACCGGCGTTTCGCAGCTTTTCGACCAAGGCCGAGTCGCGATCGGGCACCCAATCCTGCAAGATTTTAGAGCCGCCGGTGGTGAGCACGCCGTTCATCTCAAACATGTCTTTGATGCTTACCGGCACGCCGTGAAGCGGTCCGCGGTAGTTGCCAGCGGCGATCTCCTGGTCGGCTTTCTTGGCGTCTGCGAGCGCCGGCTCGGCGCAGACGGTGATAAAGGCATTAAGCTTGTCGTCGAGGGCGCGCAAACGCGCTAGCGTCGCCTGCAGCGCTTCCACTGCCGATACCTTGCGCGCGGCGATGAGCCAAGAGAGATCGGTCAGGTCTTGTTCAAGGATCGCTTCATCCGCCATGATTAAGCTTTCCTGCCCGCCGGTTGCGCCTGGTGTGAAATCCAAGCCGAGTCTTTGGCGAATTCCTCCAGCTCGGCAGCGACTCTCTGATTGTCCTCGATCTCTTTGACGATCGTGTCGAGATCAGCAGCAGAGAATTGGACGCCCTCCAAGAGCGCCAAGCGATGGTTTGTTTCATTTTCATTCTTATTCATGCGAGCTTTCCATTCACGGCGCCGTCAATGCAATGCAGCGCTAACAACTTTCAATCATTTGATTTTTTTGGACATTAGATAAGCGCCGGTATCGAAGGCACTTTCTGGCGGATCCTTTTTTATGCCGCCCTCGGCTTTGACGATCTCATGCATGCGCTTGAGCGACGTGATGTCCTGGGGTTCGAAACTCGCCATGTAGGCGCCGTCCCATTGCTCGGCGTACGCACGCGCGTCGGCGCTGTTCATGTTGGCGGTCTTTTGCAGCAGCTCGGCGACCCGTAGTTTGTTCTTCGAGCCATATTCGACCGCCTTGCGCGTCGCCGCAACGAATTTCGCCACGGCTTGGGCATTTTTCGCGAGATAGTCGTTGTAGACAATGGTCACCGCCAGGATCGGCGCTGCCTTGCCCTTGGTGAGCTTTTTCCACTCGTCGACCACGGGCGCCAAGCGCCGCAGTTTGAGTTCGTCCATTTGCGCGATGGTCACCGAGCGGATTACCGCCGCATCAATTTCTCCCTGAGTGAGGAACTGCGCCAGCCGCGCCTCATTGCCCGGCGCGACGGTGAACTCGTTGGCTTTAATGTTAAAGTTTTGCTCGAAAATCGCCGTGGCGATGGCATGGGTCGCGCTGCCTGCGGGCGACATGCCGATTTTTTTACCTTTTAGCTCGGCGACGCTTTTAATCGGTGAGCTGTCGAGGACGACGATCTGCGCCTCGGCGATCTGTGTCGCCAGGACGATTTTTACCGGCACACCGTCGGCGGCGATCGCCATGGAGTTGGTCGACGGCGCGGCGAACGCCAAGTCGATGGAGTTCGAAACAATGGCGCGGGTCGGGCCGTTGACTTCAGCGAACTTGATCCACTCTACGTCGAGACCCTCTTTTTCGGCGAATTTAAGCTGCTCCATGACTGCGCCAAAGCCCAGACTAAAACCGCTGGTCCAGTAACCGACCTTAATTTTTTGCGCTTCAAGCGTGGCCGGTAACGCACTGCCAAATAGCAAGGTCAGTGTGGCGAGCGCGTGTAGCGTCAATTTTCTAACTTTCACGATGACCTCCAGGCTGTTCTGGTGGCATGGTATCAAAGCGCGTAACGAGCGCAATCTCAATTGACAGGGATCAGATCAACTCGCGCAGCTGTTGAATGTAGCGCGCCACTTCGGCGTGAGTCGAGTCGCGCGGCCGGGAGAGTTCAATGTCGACGATCTTGCGGATGGTCGCCGGGCGCGGTGACACCACCGCAACCCGATCGGCGAGCACGACCGCTTCTTCAACGTCGTGGGTGACGAACATGATCGTCATCGGCTTGACGCGGTGAATCCGCAGCAGCTCAACGTGCATTTGCGCACGAGTTTGCGCATCGAGACGCGAAAACGGCTCGTCCATCAGCAGGATCGCCGGCGTGGTCACCAAGCTGCGCGCCAGCGCGACGCGGCTGCGCATGCCGCCGGAAAGTTGGTAAGGAAAGGCCTTTTCGAAATCGCCGAGATTGACTAGCTGCAAAATATCGCGAGCTCGCTGCCGGCGCTCCGGTTTGGCCATCGCGCCGGCTTCCAAGGCAAACTCAATGTTGCGAAGGGTGCTGCGCCAGGGTAGCAGACGATCTTCTTGAAACATGTAACTGACGCGCTGCCAGTCGTTAAATTCACTGCTGGCGGCGCCCTGAAGACATACCTGACCGCGGTCGGGCTTGATGAGGCCGGAGATGATGTTGAGCAGTGTACTTTTACCGGAGCCCGAAGCTCCGAGCAAAGCGACGATGGTGCCTGCCGTGACGCTGAGGTTGATATTGTCGAGTACAGCGAGAGATTCGCCAGCAGCAGAGAAACTTTTGTAGATGGCGGTGAGACGAATCGCCGGTGGCGAAGCCGATCCATCGTCACAGGCGCTGAAAATATTTTCTGGATCAGTCATTTCCATATTTAGAAACGCGGCGGCTGCGCACTAATGGTCACGGGAGTTATAACCCTATCCCTTATCGGGTCATGGCAGCGGCGCCACTTTTTGCCAGCGAAAAAGATAATTTTCCAATGGTTTTAGCAGGCCCATTTCCAGGGTGGCCATGAGCACGATCAAGGTCAACGTCCAGGCGAATACTTGATCGGTTTGAATCAGATCGGCGGCTTGGCGTAGCCGGTAGCCGACGCCGCTCGAAGAACCGATGGTCTCGGCGACTAGCGAGACGCGCCAGCCAAAACCAAAGGCCAGCCGTGCGCCGGAAAAAAAATACGGCAGGATAGTCGGAAAATAAATCTTGGTCATCACTTGCCACTCAGGCATGCGCAGCACCTTGGCGAGTTCGATGAAATCGGCATTGACCGTGCGCGTTCCTTGCCAGACATTGGTCACGATCAGCGGCATGGCGGTCATGAATACCACAAATATCGTCGTCGCATTGGAGATGCCAAACCAGATAATAGCGAAAATCGCCCAGATCGCCGAAGACACAGTGTTCAACACAGGGATCACCGGTTCAAAAAAATCGCCAACCCGGCGATTGGCGCCGAGCAAAATGCCGAACGGCATGCCGATGACCGCCGCGACGACAAAACCGACGGCGACTCGCCAGAACGTGATGGCGATGTTGCTCCAAAGGTCGCCGTTGCCGGCGATACGACCGAGAGCCTCCCAGACCCTTGAAGGTCCGGGTAGTATGTAATGCGGGACCGACAGCGCGGCGATCCACCAAACCCCGAGGACGACCGCGACCAGCGCCAAACGCTGCGTGACCAGATCAAGGCGGAAATTTGATGCGGCGATTAAACTGTCGCGGGGCATGGTGAGAAAAGCGGTTGCTACCTGGTCACCACCAACCGGCACGAAATTTTGGTATCGTCGTAATGCGTGCCAGTGGTGGTGAGTAGTCACGTGTTACATGGCGTAGTAGCGGGCGCAGTTGTCCCAGAGGATTTTCCGTTTATCGTCGTCTGAGAACGGCAGGCGGAGAAAGTGGTTGATCGCCTCGGGATAGCGCGAGTCGACATGAGGATAGTCGGTGGAAAAAACCAAATTGCCGTTGCCGACCTGTTGCAGGACGTTGTTGGCGATCACTTCGTCGGGTTCGATGGAGACGACGCATTGGCGCTTGAAATATTCGCTGGGTTTTTCTTTGACATCCTTTGCCCAGACATCGCCGTCGAGCTCCCAGGCTTCGTCGAGACGCCACAAGAGCCAGGGTAGCCAACTGCAATTGGCTTCGAGAAAGGCGACGCGCAATTTCGGATGGCGTGCGAGCACGCCGCCGCCGCAGAAACAGCCGAGCGCGAGCATTTGCTCGATAGGCTGAGCGAACACTCGCCGCAGCATGAAGTTGGGCTCCAAGCGCTCGCCGACTTGATTTCTTCCGGTGCCGGTGGACTCATGAAATCCCAGCGACATATTCAAATCTTCGAGCGCGCTCCACAGCGGGTCGTAGTAGCTGCTTTGCCATTGATGATCGACGAGCGGGTTGGCGCGCAGGAACGCGGCGCGAAAACCCAACTGCTCGGCGCAGCGCCGCGCTTCGCTGACGGCATCCTCCATGTTGAATGGCGAGATCATGCCGGCGCCAATTAATCGTTTGGGATCTCGCTGGCAGAAGTCGTGCATCCAATCGTTGTAGGCGCGCGCCATGGCGGCGCCGAACTCGGGATCCATGCGTTCATCGACTAAAGCGCGCAGACCTCGGGTCGGATATAGCACGGCGATATCAATGCCCTCGATATCCATCGCTTCGAGCTGCACCTCGGAAGTCCAGCCGCGTGCGGCATCGTTGCCGAGAATATTTTGCTTCTCTTCAAAATTCTTGCCCTTGGCTGGATCGTTGGCTGGCGTGGTCTTGCGCGACCATTCCACACCGTCGGGATGCACCAGCCGCAGGTCGCGTACATTGTGGCTGGTCATGCCGCGCGGCGCGCGATGACGAAACTTCTTGTCGATGTACTTTTCCCACAGCTCCGGCGGCTCCATGACATGCATGTCGCTGTCGATAATCTTAAATCCGTTCTTCGCCATAAATTACCTCGATTGTGTGAGCTGTATACAAGCGCCACTTCGGTGTCAATCAGATTGGATGTGGGCTCCCCCGTTGATAAAGCGGGCAGGGGATTTTCTTGCCTGGACGATTCCAGTTGCAGAAATCCTAAACTCTGCCCCACGACACCGGCATCATAAAGTTATTCCTTACTGGCTTCGTGGTTTACCGGCTAGGGCATCTTCGACAATCTTTAGAGCGGGCTTTACATCCATATATTCCGGCCCTTCGACGAAAAAATATTTCCTACCGGCGACGCGCCGTTGCGGCGCGGGGACTTTGTCCTTCGGGATGTCGATACGCATGGAATCGCGGTCGCCGTGACTTTCTTGATAGACGATTTGGCCGCGGCGCGAGAGATACCAGTTAATGAAAACCTTGGCGGCGTTGGGATTGGGCGCGCGGTTGACCAGCGTGATGGCGCTGGCGCTGCCGCGCAGGCGCGGCATTTCTTTCAAATCATGGGGGATGACGTAGTCCACCGGCACGCCTTGCTTTTTCGCTCTGGTGACGAAGCCGTCGCGGCAGAAGGCGCAGAGCGCAAACTTGCCGACGCCAACCCAGTCGAGGGACTGCTGGTGATCGCGGCTCAAGTGAACATCCATCTCGCCGAAGAAACGTCGTAGGTACTCCGGCCCCAACTCCGGGTGGTAGTAGACGTAGCGCAGCTCGCTGGCGCCGAAGCCGGCGTCGCGGGCGTCGAGGCTGACGATTTTACCTTTCCATTTCGGGTTGAGCAGGTCCCAATAGGATTTGAACTCACCCGCTTTGACCAGCTGAGTATTGTAGGAAATAGCGAAGCCCGAAACGCTGCCTTCATTGACGAAAATGTATTTACGTTCACCGTCGATGTAGAAATGTTTGCCCTCCCACCAAAGCGACGTGTCGAGAATCTCCGGTAGGACCAATTGCGCCGCCAGCGGGTCGAAGAGCTGGTTTTTGTAAAAGCCGTAGAGCGACGTAGGCCCACCGAGATAGACGTCGGCTAGGTACTTGCCGGCGCGCCGCTCGGCCAGCAGGCGCGGCGATATGCGGCTGCTATTGCCATGGGCGAGGGTGACTTTGATCTCCGGAAAGGCGACCTGAAATTGCGCGAAAATGCCTGGGTGGTAGGGGCCGATGGCGGCATAGATCATGATCTGGCCTTCCTTTTTCGCCGCTTGAAGAGTCGTATCCCAGTCGGCTTGCCAGGAAGGTTTTTCGGCGCTGTGCACCGCGCCAATAAAAAAGAGTTGAACGCTCAACAGGGTTCCCACCAAAAGGTGATGTTTGATTTGCTTAGGCACAAAATCTCCTTGTGGTGGGAGAAAAGTTAACGTGCGTAAAGCACAGAAGGCGAAATTAAGC
>DASSGE010000975.1:0-5243 GCA_035693605.1 Binatia bacterium | reverse complement strand
GGCATGCGCAGTACGGCGCCAGTTAACAAGACGATGATCTGCATGGTTGACGGGTTAATTTCACCGGTGCAGCGAAGCAGCTCCTCGTTGTCGAAAACTTTGCGCAGCTCGTCGGCGATACCTTCAAGGAAACTTATGCCTTCCTGTTTGAGTTCGTCGGCTGCGAAAAGAAACCCTTTGCGCCAATCAAGTTCGGCACCAGCGACACCAAGGCGCGGCTCTTGGGTATCGAGGATCTCCTTGAGTGCTGTCTGATAGCGGATCAGCGCCGCGATGCGGCTCGGGCGCAAACAACCCATCAGCTGGCAACCAAGAACAAGGTAAAGATCATTGAGTCCAACCTGGATCAGTCGCATTGCTTCGCTGGTCAGCTCTTCCACGCTGGGTTCCTGGGACGGCCTTACGACTTGCACCATGGGTGGACTCTCAAGCTAAAGGATTAAAGCTCGATCGCGAATCTTGTCGGCGCTGCACTAAACGCCCCACTGCGGCGCGGTGCTCCACTCGCCGTCCAACGGCCGCGCATATCGCCCCGGCGAATCTAACCGCGAATATGTCGCAGACTTCATAAAGTCGTTGACCTCTTGCGCCAAAATCGCCACGAAAGGCTTTTCAAGAAACTGGTTGTGGTCGATCCAGGCGTCATGAATCTGCACCGGACCGCTGGCAAGGCCGCGCCATTGCAACTCGCTGCCATTGTCGGGACGGCGAAAAACTAATAACGGACCGCGGTAAGGAGGCAGCACATAACGACCCACAATCGGCTCGATGGTCTCATCGAAATAAAAATTACGCGCAAAGGGCGGCAGTCTATAGCCATTATGCAGGACGGCGTTGCACCCAGTGAGTTTGACGCTCCGCACAATGCGGCGCAGACGGCGCTGCACACGCCGTGACAGCTGAATTTTGTGCATGAGTTTAGGTAAAATAAACGGGTTGGCACAAATCTTAGCCAGCAGCGCTCGAAAACCGGTGTCATCGGATCCAGGCGCAACCGCATCACCAGCTTGCGGTAGCCAAGTATCGACCATAGCCAACATGGCAACCGGTTCTCCCAACTCCATCAATCGATGGGCCAAATCGAATAAAACCAATCCGCCGACGGAATAGCCGAGGAAATTGTAGGGACCGTGCGGCTGGATGCGCCGGATCTCCGGAAGATAGTCCTGGGCCATTGCTTCGATGGTTGCGGGCAACGCCCCTCCGTCGGTGCCATGAGGGAACAACCAGTAAAGCGGCCGGTCAACGCTCAGTTGGCGCGCCAGCTCCAGACTGCCGCCGTGGCAGAAAATCGGCGTTTGTGTTCCCTGCGTTGAATAAGACGACACCAGCGCGTGATTGCCCGGGGCCGTTTGCCTGGCCTCAATATGCCGTGCCAATTCCTCGATCGTGCGGGTGTGATAAATCGTAGTCATCGGCACCACCAGCCCGAACTTTTTTTCCATCGCCGCAATAATGCGAGCCATCTGTAACGAGTGACCACCGAGATCGAAAAAATTATCTGTGACGCCGATGGGCTCGGTATCCAGAGTGCGTTCCCACATCCGTACGAGAAATCCTTCCATCTCCGACCTGGGCGCGACATATTCATTCGGCAACTGCGCTCGTGTGAATCGCGGAGCCGGCAAGCGGCGCCTATCGATTTTTCCGTTTGCTGTCAGCGGCAGAGCGCGCAGCTCGACGAATGCCGCAGGGATCATGTATTCGGGCAAACGGTCACGCAGAAACTGTCCGAGCTTGTCGTCAAGGCGCGCCGTGGTTTGGCTCGGTACGACATAAGCCACCAGCTTCTTTTCACCAGCATCCTCATGCGCGATAACCACTGCAGCGCTCACGGTCGGACATTGTCGAAGGGTATTTTCGACTTCGCCAATTTCGATGCGAAAGCCGCGGATCTTGACCTGATCGTCGGCACGGCCGAGGAATTCCAGACTGCCATCAGCCAGCCGGCGCGCCCGATCGCCGGTGCGGTAAAGCCTTTTCTCTGTCGCCGGCGAAAATGGATCGGCGATAAACCGCTCTGCCGTCATTTGTGGCAAATCAAAATAGCCGCGCGCCAGCCCGGCGCCGCCGAGAAACAGCTCACCCGTTGCGCCAGTAGCAACCGGCTGCATTTGTCCATCGAGCACTAACGCAGAACAGTTGGCGATCGGCTTGCCGATGGGCATGCAGTCTGCGGTATTGTGAAAGTCCGCGGGCGGTTCGAACAGGGTCGAGGTAATCGTCGCTTCCGTGACGCCGTAAGCGACGAACAAACGCACACGCGCGCCGGCGTGTTCGCGCCAACGCAAAAACTTACTGCGCGAAACTGTATCGCTGCCGGCGATAACCAAACGCACACACTGCGGAATTCCGACTGCGTCTAACTCCGTCACCCACTCATGCCAGTAGGGCGCAGGCAAATTGAGCACAGTGATGCGTTGCGTCTCGACGAATTCAATGAAATTTCTTACCGGGGCAACCCCCACGGTCACCGGCCAAAGGACCACCGCCGCGCCGGTTAGCCAAGTTGGGAAGATCTCCTCATACGCGACATCGAAGTTCACCGCGGCGAATTGCAAAACTCGATCGTTCGGCGTGAGCTCGAATTCATGCGCCATCGCGCTGGCATGGTTGACCAACGCTCGATGTTCGATCAGCACTCCCTTCGGTTTGCCGGTGGATCCCGACGTAAAACTCATATAAGCGAGATTTCCAGCTTGAACGGTGGTCTGCGGGTCGTGCGCGGCGTAGGCCTCCAAGTCAATTTGATCGATCAGCAATGTGCGCCATGAGCTCGCTGTTAGACGAGCTGCCACGGACGAATCGGTGATCAGTGCCGCAGGGCGGGCCTGTTCGAGTAACCCGGCGAGCCGTTCATGGGGCGACTTCGCATCGAGCACGACAAAAGCGGCGCCCGATTTTAGCACCGCGAGCATGGCGAACATCAACGTCGGCGACCGCTCGGCAATAATCACCACTCGGGTCTCGGCGCACACTCCGAGTTGGTTTAACGCGTGGGCAAGCCGATTGGCGTTGCGGTTTAGCTCGGCATAAGTGAAGCAGCGATCCTTGAAGACAAGCGCACAGGCGTCGGGCATGCGCTGGACCTGCGCTTCAATCATATGATGAAGACATCCTCTGGCATCGAGTTTGGTCATGGCGCTGTTATGTTCCTCCTACTGCGGGCTTTGGACAAAAACCGACGTGTTCGTCGTAGCACGGGTCGCTTCAGTGTTCGAGATTGAGACTTGGCAGTTGGGTCGGCCGTTTTACTTTCAGCCGGGAACTTTGCTGCGGCGCGCGCGTCACTGCGCTGCCATCGACCGGCCGAAATGTCGGCACCATGCGGTACAAAAGATCAAGAGTCGCGCGCGATTGACCGCTTCTCGCCAGTCGTTCGAGTTCGTCGATTTGGCTAATCAGCGAGTTTAACTCCGGCACCCAACCGGACTGCACCCGGTGAATTTTCCCGTTTTCGCCCGGGCATAGAGTTTCGTCCATGGCGACCAGTTCTTCGCGTAATTTTTCTCCCGGCCGCAAACCGACGATCCGGATGGGAATCTCCCGATCGGGGATAAAACCGGCGAGGCGGATCAAATGGCGCGCCATTTCCATGAGCTTGATTTGCTCGCCCATCTCGAGTACGAAAATTTCGCCGCCCCTGGCCTGGGTCGCCGCCTGCAATACCAACAGCACCGCTTCCGGTATCGTCATAAAATAGCGCGTCATCTCAGGATGAGTCAGCGTCACCGGGCCGCCCTGTTCGATTTGTTTGAGAAACAACGGCACGACGCTACCGTTGCTCCCCAGTACATTACCGAAACGCACGGCCGAAAAAATCGTCGCACTCGCACCGCACTGGGCCGCTAGCGCCTGAACGTACATTTCGTCGACCCTTTTCGTGGCGCCCATCACATTGGTCGGGTTGACGGCTTTGTCGGTGGAAATCAGCACGAAGCGCTCGACCCCGCGCTGCAACGCCAGACGGAGCAAACGGTGCGTGCCGATAATATTGTTCAGCACCGCTTCGGCGGGATGATCTTCCATCATCGGCACATGCTTATAAGCCGCGGCGTGAAAAATAATTTGCGGCGAATGCTGCGCAAACACCTGCTTGAGGCGCACGGGATTTTTCACGTCTGCCAATGCCGCCGCACGATCCAAATCGGGATAACTGTGCTTTATTTCATTGTCGATGTCGTAAAGCGCGCTTTCGCTCTGATCGAGCAAAATCAAACGGCTCGGATGGAAACGAGCAATCTGGCGGGCCAGCTCGGAACCGATTGAACCACCGGCACCGGTAATGAGGACATTTTTCCCGCGCAGCAGGTTCGTCACCGGCGTGCAATCGAGATTCACGGGCAAGCGGTCGAGCAAGTCTTCCACCGAAAGTTTTTGCATCTGGCGCAAGCCAATTTTCGCACCCGGCAGCTGCGCCGACGGGGGCAAGGTGTTAATCGTGACCTTGTACGGTTCCAAAATCGAAAGTATGCGCCGGACCTGCGCCGGCGCGGCGCTCGGTATCGCCAGGAGAATTTCATCCGGCTGCCGGCTTTTGACGATCGCGGCGAGATCGTCGCGGCCGCCAAGCACCGGAATCCCATGGATATGTTGTCCCAGTTTCTTTGGGTCGTCGTCGATAAAACCCACCGGCTGATAACGGTATAGGGCGCCGTTATTGCTCATGTCGCGAACAATCATTTCGCCGGCGTCGCCGGCGCCATAGATCAAAACTTTCTTGCCGCCTTTAAGCTGGCGCAAACCGAGCTGGAAACGCCGCGCCAGACGCAGCCCGCCCAGCAAAAACACCAGTAAGAGCGCATCGATGACAAAAACCGAGCGCGGGTAGTCGGTGACGCCGGCAATCTCATACACGTAAAGACAGAAGGCCAGCGAGCTCAGCATCACGCCAGAAATGATATTGCGCAGATCGACGATGCTGGCATAGCGCCACAGACCCTCATGAAGCCTAAACGGCATGAACATCAAGGCGCGAATTATCAAGAGCGCCGGCACCAATTGTAAATAGCGCGCCACATCGGAACGGCCGACATCGCCGTCAAAGCGCAGCCATAGGGCGGCCCAGTTCGAAAACGCGATCAGCAGCAGATGCAGCACGACAATCGGCAGCCGCCGGTATTTGATTAACCACCTACGCCCTGTGCTCAAGCTAAATTTGATCTGCATAAAATTTTTCGAAGTTGCTGGCTAAATTGATTTTTACGGCTAGCAAAGTAACCGATGCATGTTGTTAATAGTGA
>DASSGE010000974.1:0-6051 GCA_035693605.1 Binatia bacterium | reverse complement strand
GAAAAAATCAAGTATCTCCATCCGCTGCTCGAAACCATTCTTAAAGACACTTATGGTGTCATCGTATATCAAGAGCAGGTGATGCAGACAGCGCAGATCCTCGCCGGCTATTCCATGGGCGATGCCGATATTCTGCGCCGCGCCATGGGCAAGAAAGATCCCGAAGAGATGTCGGCGCAGCGCGAACGCTTCGTCAGCGGGGCGGTGGCTAAGAACATTGACGAGAAGCGCGCCACCGAGATCTTCGACCAGATGGAAACATTCGCGCGTTATGGCTTCAACAAGTCGCATTCCGCGGCGTACGCCCTGGTTTCCTATCAGACGGCTTATCTAAAGACCCATTACCCCGTCGAATTCATGGCCGCGCTATTGACTTCGGAAATGGGCGATACCGACAAGGTTATCAAGAATCTGGCCGACTGCCGTGATAAAGACATCGAGGTGCTGGCGCCCGACGTGAACGAGAGCGGCGCTAATTTCACCCCGGTGGGCGACAAGATTCGTTTTGGTTTGGCGGGGGTTAAAAACGTCGGCGAGAAAGCCGTTGAAGTTATTCTGGAGAGCCGTACCCAGGATGGTCCGTTCGAATCGCTCTTCGACTTTTGCCGGCGCGTCGACATGACCGCGGTGAACCGCCGTGTTATCGAAAGTTTAATCAAATGCGGCGCCTTCGATTCGACCCAAGTTTCGCGGGCGCGCATGAGCGGCGCGTTGGACGACGCCATGAAGGCCGGACAAGCGTATCAGCGTGATCAAGCGAGCAATCAGATCGATATTTTCTCCATGCTGGGCACGCCGACAAAGGGCGCGAAAAAAGCCAGCGAAAGCTATCCGCCGGTGACCGAGTGGTCGCAGCAAGAAGCTCTGGCATTCGAGAAGGAAGCGTTGGGTTTTTACATCACCGGCCACCCCCTCGATAAATACGAACGCGTGCTGAAAAAGATCACCAGCGGTACGGTTGCCGCACTTAAGGAACGCGGCCAATCCGGAGAGTTCCGGCTCGGCGGCGTGGTTTCGGCTTTGCGCTTGCGTAATACCAAAAAAGGTGACCGCTACGGCAGTTTCAACCTCGAGGACAAGACCGGTTTCATCGAAGTGATCGTCTGGCCGGAAACTTTTAAGAAATGCGCCGAGCTGCTCGGCGCCGACGACCCGATCTACGTCAAAGGTAAAATGGAGGTTGGCGAAGATCGCGTTCAGGTGATCGCCAACGAAGTAACCGCTTTGGCTGATGCCGTGAAAAATCCCAAGAACGCCATTACCAGCCCGACCGCCGAGAAAGTCGACTTGTACGTGCGCGAGGACGCAGTGTCCGCCGAGGAATTGGTGCGTTTGCGCGACATGCTGCTCGACTATCCGGGCAGGCATATCGTCTATCTGCACTTGCGCACGCCGGCCATCGGCGAGACCGTTATCGAATTGCCCGAACAGGTGCGTATCGCGCCCTCACGCGAGCTTGAGGCTCTGGTCGATGAGCGGTTCGGCATGCGTGTCAGTTTCCATTCGTTAACCAATTGAAGCAGACGATTTCCACCCGACAACCGCAGGAGAAGGCCGTATTGATCGGCGTCGACCTGCCGTCGCGCGACCACAAGGTGCCGCTGGACTACAGCTTGGAAGAACTCGAGCGGCTCGCCGAAACCGCCGGCGCCCTGGTGGTCCACAAGTATTCGCAACAGGTGCGCAGCATCACCCCGGCGACTCTGATTGGGCGTGGCAAGGTCGACGAGGTTTACGCGGGTCTTAAAGAACATCATGCCAACTTGGTGATTGTCGACGAGGATCTCTCCCCCGCGCAACAGCGCAATTTGGAAAACGCCTTCAAAGTGCGTGTCGTCGATCGCAGCCAATTGATCCTCGATATTTTTGCCAAACGGGCGCGCAGCAACGAAGGCAAATTGCAGGTCGAACTGGCGCAGTTGGAGTATTTACTGCCTCGGTTGACTCGCCAGTGGACCCACTTGTCGCGTTTGGGCGGCGGCATCGGCACCCGCGGGCCGGGTGAGACGCAATTGGAGATGGACCGCCGGCGTATTCGTGAGCGCATCGGTCACTTGAAGCGCCGCCTGATCACCGTCGAGCGCACCCGCAGCCTGCAACGTCGCGAACGCGATGAGGTGCCTTTCGCCACAATTGCCCTCGTCGGTTACACCAACGCCGGCAAGTCGACGCTTATGAACCTACTTACCCGCGCCGGAGTTTTTGTCGAGGATAAGCTTTTTGCCACTTTGGATCCGACGACGCGGGCGCTGCGTTTGCCCAATGGCGACAAAGTCATGATCGTCGACACGGTCGGTTTCATCAATAAGATTCCCCACTCGTTGATCGAGGCGTTCAAGAGCACGTTGGAAGAGGTGAGCCGCGCCGACTTGCTATTGCACATGGTCGATCTGGCCAATCCCCTGTACGAAGAGCAAATACAGATAATCGAAAAAGTCCTAGACGAAATCGGCGCAGGTGAGATTCCGACAATCCTGGTGCCCAATAAAGTTGATTTGGCCGGGTCGGTGCCGCTGATTAAATTGAAAACCAATGGCGTGGCGCAGGTCTGTCCGATCTCGGCATTGAACGGCACCGGCATTGACGAATTGCTCGCCGGCGTTGGCCGAATCTTGGATCAGTCCAAGGAACGTATCGAAGTCCAACTCTCGCCGGCGCAGAGTTGGCTGGTAGCTCTCCTGCGCGAACGCGGCCGAGTGATTCAAGAGCATCACGATGGCGACTCGATCAAGATCGTCGCTTTGGTCACGCCGAAGCTCGCGGGGCAAATCCGCAAATCCTTGCGTTTGAGCCGCAACGGTAACGGCAGCGCAAGTTAGCGGCTCCATGCTCAACCTGCCCAACGTTCTGACACTCATCCGGATACTTACAGTGCCGATTTTTCTGGAGTTTCTCGCATACCATCGTTATTGGGAAGCGTTGGTGGTTTTTGCCATTGGCGGTATAACCGACTTTTTCGACGGCTTGACCGCGCGCTGGTTAAATCAACAGACTGCGTTGGGAGCTTATCTCGATCCGGTAGCCGATAAACTGCTGGTGATCAGTTCGTTCATCATGCTTGGGCTCATCGACGGCATTCCAATGTGGCTCACGGTGGTCGTGGTGGTCCGGGATATTTTGATTGTCGTCGGCTATGGCGCGATTTATCTGCTGGTCGAAGAAAAAATGGCCGTTCGCCCTAGCCGGATCGGTAAATGGAGCACCAGTTTCCAATTATTAACACTCGCGGTGGCGTTAGTGGTGTTGCACGATGGCAATCTGCTGCACCCATATGTATTGACGGTATTTATCGCTCTGAGCGCATCGGCGACAGTGGCGTCGGGCTTGCAATATCTCTATCGTGGGCTTATCTGGTTGCAGAATCGAGCTCCATCGATCACCCCGCCTGGTTGACATACGGGTTGAGAATTGGTAATAAAATCGATCTCTTGCAGCATCACGGAGACGTGCTGAGCGAGTACCGGCGAAGTCCCAAACAATTAAAACCAATGCCTCTCGTACCCGATAATTTAACCGCCAAAGGCCGATTCTTTCACGCCTTCCAGGCACGTAGCTCAGTGGGAGAGCGCTTCCTTGACACGGAAGAGGTCGGCAGTTCAATCCTGCCCGTGCCTACCATTTCTTAATTTGCGGTATCATGGATAGTCTTCACGTCACTTTTGCTGACGGCAGTGCCGTTGACGTTCGCTCTGGTACCCGGGTGGTTGAACTGGCTGCATCCGCCGGCGCCAAGAACCTGGTCGGCGCCAAAATCGATGGCCAGGCCGTCGATTTGAATCGAGTCATCGAGAAAGACTGCGCTGTTGAGTGGATCGCCCCCGACACCGCTGACGGTCTCGATGTCCTGCGCCACTCGACGGCGCATTTGATGGCGCAAGCAGTGCAAAGCCTTTTTCCCGGAACTCAGGTGACCATCGGTCCAACCATCGACGATGGCTTTTATTACGATTTCAAACGTGATCAACCGTTCGCGCCGGAAGATCTCGAACTGATTGAAAAGCGCATGCATGAGCTAGTCAAAGCCAATTTGAAAGTCGTGCGCGAGGAACTGCCGCGCGAGGAAGCCATCGAGCTTTTTCGCAAAATGGGTGAAACCTACAAAGTCGAGATCATCGAAGGCATCGCAGCTGATAAAGTCTCGCTGTATCGGCAGGGCGACTGGGTCGACCTCTGCCGGGGCCCCCATGTGCCGTCCACCGGATCCATCAAAGCGTTCAAGTTGACTAGCATTGCCGGCGCTTATTGGCGCGGTGACTCCCGCAATGAGCAATTGCAGCGGATTTATGGCACGGCATGGGCCACTAAGAAAGATCTGGATGCTTATCTAAAACGCATCGAAGAAGCCAAGCAGCGCGATCATCGGCGCATCGGGCCGGCTTTGGATCTATTTTCGCTTCATCCGATCGCGCCTGGATCGCCGTTTTTCCATCCCAAGGGCACGATCATCTACAACCTGCTAATCCAGTACATTCGTGATCTGTACAAGCGCTATGGCTACTCCGAGGTGGTCACGCCGCTGATCTACAAGACGGATTTGTGGAAAACCTCGGGTCATTACGACGCCTTTCACGATGACATGTTTCTGATGAACGTCCATGACGGCGAGTATGGCGTGAAGCCGATGAATTGTCCGGGCCATTGTTATCTCTTCGCATCGCGCAAGTACTCTTATCGCGATCTGCCGATTCGCTTCGCCGACTTCAGCCGATTACATCGGTTTGAGCCTTCTGGAGTGCTGTCAGGGTTGACCCGGGTGCGCTCCTTTGCCCAAGATGATGCACATATCTATTGCACGCCGGAGCAGTTAGATGTCGAGCTCGAGCAGTTCGTGACGATGACCAAGGAAGTCTACAAGGTCTTCGGTTTTGACCGCATCGAAGTCACGTTGCAAACTCGGCCGGAAAAGTTTTTGGGCCGCATCGAGCTGTGGGATGCCGCTGAGTCCGGGCTGAGGCGGTGTCTTGAGCGCTCGGGATTTTCCGTAAAAATCTTACTGGGAGAGGGAGCCTTCTACGGTCCCAAAATCGGCTTTGATTTTCGCGACGTTTTGGAACGCTCGTGGACGCTGGCGACCGTGCAGATCGATTGTGCGATGCCTGAACGCTTTGGCCTCAAGTATGTCACTTCGGATGGCACAGAAGCGACGCCAGTGATGCTGCACCGGGCAGTGTTGGGATCGATTGAACGGTTTATCGCGATTCTCCTCGAACACTGCGCTGGGGCCTTTCCACTCTGGCTCGCCCCCGTGCAGCTGAGAGTTCTGACGGTTACCGACGATCAAAAAGAGTACGCCGGTAAAGTCGTCGAACGGCTAAAGGCCGACGGTTGGCGCGTTGAGTTCGACGGCCGTAACGAAAAGCTCGGCTATAAGATTCGCGAAGCCCAACTCGCCAAGGTACCCTACGCGGTGATTATCGGCGACAAGGAAGTCGCCGCGGAGTCGGTGGCGCCGCGGCGGCGCGGCGGGGAAAATATCGCGCCACTGCCGGTGGGAGAGTTCCTCAAGAATCTCCACGCCGAGGTTGCACAAGAAATGGGAGAGGCATAGAAATATAGGATAATGCTGCGTTTAGCAGTTATGGAGGTGTCTTATCGCTAGGGAAGCGCGAATCAATCATCAAATTCGTGCCCGTGAAGTTCGGATTATCGGCTCCAAAGGCGAACAGCTTGGAGTGATGCCGTTGCACGAGGCGCTGAAGCAGGTGGAAGCCTTGGAGCTAGATCTGGTCGAAGTCGCGCCGGACGCACAACCGCCGGTTTGCCGCATGATGGACTACGGCAAATTTCGCTACGAACAAAAGAAAAAACAGCACGGACCGAAAAAGACCGTCGTGGAGATCAAGGAAGTTAAGATGGGATCGCGCACTGACGGTCATGATGTCGAGCACAAGGTCAAAAACATTCGCAAGTTTATCGAGGAAGGTCAGCGGGTGAAGGTTTCGGTGTTTTTCCGCGGACGGGAGATTACTCATCCGGAACTGGGACGGCAGATGCTCAGCGGCGTCGTTGAGTTGGTGCAGGATGTCGCCAAGGTCGACATCCAGCCGCGCC
>DASSGE010000973.1:0-3617 GCA_035693605.1 Binatia bacterium | reverse complement strand
TCGTTGATCGGATCCTTGTGCGTCGCGCAGATGCCGTGGTCGAAGCCTGGGTAGACTTTCAGCGTCGAACCTTTGACCAGCTTTGACGACAGCATGGCCGAAGCGCCAATCGGCACGACCTGGTCGCGACGTGAACGGCGTCCTTCAAGTCGAGCGCTTCGACGAGCTTCGCCAGATCGTCGGCGTAACTATCCATATCGTTGCCGTTCCACGGCTGGCTCGATCGGCCGTGTCCGCGCCGGTCGTGGGCGATGTAGCGGTAGCCGCGCGAGGCCAGATAAAACATCTGGTCCTCCCAAGCGTCGGCGCTCAACGGCCAGCCGTGGCTAAAGACCACCGGTTGCCCGCTGCCCCAGTCCTTATAGTAGATCTCAATGTCTTTGGCATTTTCCTTTCCGACAGTGGTAAATGGCAATGGCAACCCCTCCTTTAGATACGTGCTGCTATTTTTATTATCGGAGATTGACATTCGCCCTATTCTTTTCCGGCTTGCTCCCGAATCATCCATTCTCGTATGTAGGGTGAGCAGTGGAGCAGTTCGATGTTGTTCGCTTCGCAGGTATTGAGAAATCGCACGACCTCCACGTCCACCAGCATTATGCCATCGAGGTCCAGCGCGATGGGTGGACGATCACGTTCAATCTCCGTCGTGAATTCATCCAGATGCTCCGATCGCAAGCGGGCGCTCAGACGAGTGACGGTCTTTCGCTCATTGGAAACTTTTTGAATCTTCAATGTCATCGTGAAGCGGCGGCCCTGGACAAAGTAAGTAACTGCAACGATAAGGCCACGTGTAACTAACTAAAATTATTGTACCGACGCCGAACATTATTGCCGAGATTTCAGCATTTGCTGAACTGTCGGCATAAACAGCTAACCGATCCTTCAATTTTGCCGGTATGTTCGATGCCGTCTCCGGTCAAACAACTCGAAACCAGCGAAGTGATTGAATAACCCCGCAACAAGCTCTGGGGGTTTCAGAAACTGTCGATGAGATTTGTCTTTAGGACGTGTCTCCGAATATTTTTATCAGGGGTCCAGTCCCAGAGCCGCCTGGATTTCCGCTTAAAGCATGCGGCAATGACGGAATTCAAATAGGTGATTAACTTTACGCCGCGAGTTGCGGCAATCGATCCAAAGCGATTGAAGGAAAGGCGTAACTCGGGTCCGAACGGAACGTCCTTATCGAACTTGATCGCGCTATCCAAAGTCTGTGGCGCCTACGCAGGTGTGCCGATCAAAAGCCATCGACATCGACGACAGCCTTGGCGAAGGCCTGCGGGGCTTCTTGAGGCAGATTATGCCCAATACCTCCCTTAATGAGTCGATGCGAATACTTGCCGGAGAATCTCTTGGCATACGAGCTGGGGTCCGGACGCGGCGCACCGTCGGCATCGCCTTGAAGAGTAATCGTCGGCACGGTGATCACCGGAAATGCGGCAAGTCGCTTTTCCAAATCGTCATACTTCGGCTCGCCTTCGGCCAGCCCGAGGCGCCAACGATAGTTATGGATCACGATGCTGACGTGATCGGGATTGTCGAAAGCTGCTGCCGTGCGCTCGAACGTAGCACTATCGAACTTCCACTTCGGCGAGGCGATCTGCCAAATGAGCTTCGCAAAGTCGTGCGTATATTTTTCGTAGCCGGCCCGACCGCGTTCGGTGGCAAAATAATATTGGTACCACCATTCGAGCTCATTCTTTGGCGGCAACGGCATCTTGGCGGATTCCTGACTGCCAATCACATAGCCGCTCACCGATACCATCGCCTTGCAGCGCTCGGGCCATAACGCCGCGATGATGTTGGCCGTCCGCGCGCCCCAGTCAAAACCGGCAAGAATGGCGGTCTTGATCCGTAGAGCATCCATGAGAGCAACCGTATCGACCGCCAGCGCCGACGGTTGGCCGTTGCGCAACGTGTCATCGGACAGAAAGCGCGTCGTGCCGTAGCCGCGCACGTACGGGACAATCACCCAGTAGCCGGCCTTCGCCAGCAAGGGCGTGACGTCGACGAAGCTGTGAATATCGTAGGGCCAGCCATGAAGAAGTATCACCGGAGAAGCACCGCTTGGTCCCGCTTCGGCATAGCCAATGTTTAGAACTCCGGCATCGATCTGCCTCAGAGGGCCGAACGACTTGTTCGATCCCGGTTTGATCGCCGGAACAGTCGCAGGTTTAGCCTTGCTAGATTGTGCCCCCGCAGAACCGATTATGCCGGGCTCGCAGGACGCAATCGTCATTATCGCGGTGGTTAGAAAGCGGCGACGATCGTGGTTGATCGCTTCGACCATTTTTTACCTCCGATTAATATTCTGTCCAGGGGAAACTCCTTTTTAGAACCAGGCGAATTTTCCAGCTCATATCGACGGACGCGTCACCAGCGGATGGCCGATCACGTAGTGCAGCAAGAGTTCTAGCGCGATGAGCGCCAAAGACGCCGCTGCCAAGCCGGCCGCAAGCCGGACGTGGCGCCGTTCCTGGGGTGTCAGCTCAAGGCACGAGCGACGGGCTATACAGTCGCGCCGCATGCGGCGTTGACGCTCGAGTGAGACCAGGACGATGGCAGCAACCAATGTCGATAATAAGAGGAGGGGCACGCGGGCGGCACTGTCGTCCAACCAGTCTGCGAGCGCATAAAGCGCACCCGCCGAGCCGCCGCCGAAGGCGAGCACCATCGCGGCGGCAACATTGCTTCCGAGGCAGCCGCTGCCGAGTAGCGCGAGCGTTACCGCGCTCCAGTTCATCGCCGGCCGATCTTCAAGCTGCGACCAGGCAGCGGAGAGTGGCCCCTCCGGCTTGCCGTTCAACCGGTAGGCCACGCTACGCTGCGGGAATCCCTTGAGGGCGAACAACTCGGCTGGGACGCCCGGATAGGCCGAGGCGACCTCTTGATAGACGTCCTGCGACACGACGATTTCGGTGGCCCGGGCTTGCGCCTGCAGGCGCGCCGCCTGGTTCACGGCATCGCCGATCGCCGTATAATCCTTGATGTCGTCCGAGCCCAGACGCCCGACACGAGCAAACCCCGAGGCTATGCCAATGGACGCCTGCAGGGGCACGCCAAGACGTGCGGAAAGTTCGGGAAGAACCTCTTGGAGCTTTGCAGCCGCCGCAACCGCAGCCGCCGCGTGGTCAGCGCGTTTTATCGGAACGTTGAACAGCGCCATCACCGCATCGCCAATGTATTTGTCGATGAGGGCGCCGTGGCTCGTAAGCGTGGTCGACGCGCCGAGGCGGCCGGTCATCTCCGTAAAAGAGGAGAGATCGGCGAAGACCACCGTCATCTCCACGAGGCGGCCCTCTTCTAAGTGCGCGCCGCACTGTGTGCAGATATTGGGGTTACGCGGGCTGCGACGAATGCCTCGCCACCTCAAGAAAACGGCGGCCAAGCCGACGAGCGGAAGGCCGCAGACCAGGCAATTGGCGGCAAGCGGCGGAGATTTGATTTCTAAAGGCGCGCTCATGGCAACGCATCCGATTTCGTTTCGCCGGGCGAAGCGACAGTTGGGCAGTTATTTCGATCGCTGTTAACGGTTAAATGCGTTCAACAGTCGTTGGCTCATGGATGCTTTTCGGCGGCATTTCTCTCCGGAACAACAAATGTGACCAAACTCGCGT
>DASSGE010000972.1:0-3546 GCA_035693605.1 Binatia bacterium | reverse complement strand
TTGAATTCGCTCCGGAGCGTAATACTCGATCCACTTCTGCTGCTGGTGTGATAGCCATGACTTCACTACCGGCAACACAGGGCGATTTTCAGTTTGTCCATAACTGAACGCACCATGGCAGATATGCTCGATAATGGCGGCACGATCCTCGCCGGTGATGGCCGGCAGTTCCAGTTCGGCCATCCATTCGCGCAAAAGATTGACGCGCAAGATCCACTGCTCGACAGCATCGTTCCAGTTTTCCAGTTTGCATCGCCCCGCGGTGACTTCCCGCGCCAAAATCGCCGCCGCTTCGTCCAACGCCGGATTGTCGCTTAAAGTTTCTTCCAACAGCAGATCGCGAAAGCGCCGCTCGATCCGTGCCACCACCCGGCGCAATTCCGGATCTAGAGCCACGGTGCGTGCCTCGTGGAAATCGCGCGGGAACAATTCGTGCAGCCACGCTTCTTTCACCGCGGTCGCTAAATTGAGCAAGACGTTCAATGTTCTTTCTCTGCCACCGCTTTCGACTTCACGCACTTCGGCCACAACTAACAACCGCGCGTCACGGACGACGCTTTCTCGCGCCAGGACACCGCGCCGGCCATGAACCAAATCGCAGCGTAATGATTTGTCATCCAAGCGTCGCGCCAACTGATCGGAAAAGCCTAAAAGTATACAGCGCTGCACGGCCGATTTGTCGATAGGTTTTTCGCGGATGTCCAACCTCTCTTGCTCGGCAATACCCAAAAACAGATCGAACAACGGCCCGACTTGGCGGGCGGCTTGCGCGTTAATCCCCAGGCGACGGCAGCGCTCGGGGTGAAAGCCGTTGCGTTCGGCGTAACGCCACGCGTTCATGAGCAGAAAGAAATCCGACTCGTTCTCGCCGTCGAAGAGTTCGCCTTCCATGTCTTGAGATAATTTGCGCGATTGGCGTAACAGCAAATCACGTCCTTGAGTGAGCGCCGCGATCAATGCCACCGGCCGCACACAGCCAAACTCCTGGGCCGCCAAGAGCATCCGGGCATAACGCGGATGGACAGGAAATGCCAGCATGCGTCTGCCGAGCTCGGTGATCTCCCCCGTACTAGGATCGATAGCCCCGATATCCGTTAGTAAAGTCTCGGCCCGGTCCAGGGCTCGCGGCTCGGGTGACTCCAACCAGCGAAACCGTTTCACGTCGACGACACCGCTTGCCTTGAGCGTAAGAGTGACCTCGGCGAGATCGAGCCGTTTGACTTCGGCGAGTTCTTGGAACGGTCGCGCCTCCTGCTCGTGGGTGGTCCACAGGCGCAAGCAATGGCCCGGCGCGGTACGACCGGCCCTTCCCGCGCGCTGATCGGCCGCAGCGCGGCTGATTTTTTCAACGAGTAAGGTATTGATGCCGCGATAAGGATCGAAGCGTGGGATCCGCGCCAAACCGCTGTCTACCACCAAGCGCACGCCATCGATCGTGAGAGATGTTTCGGCGACGTTGGTGGCGACCACGATTTTGCGCCGCTCGTACTTGGCGACCGCGGCATCCTGATCACGGGCTGTGAGTTCGCCATGCAATGGAAAAACCACAAACTGAGGTCCGAGCTTGTCGCGCGCCAACTGCACTGTGCGGGAAATCTCGTAGGCTCCCGGCATGAAGATCAATATGTCACCGACATCATGCTCGCCTACTAAACGTTGGGTTTGCCGAACCGCGAGTTCCCAGATCGGCGCGTCTCCGGCCGGCTGCGGCAAATATTCGATCTCGACCGGATAGGTCCGGCCCTGCGAGGCCAGCACCGCGCAGGGCTGCAGGTACTTCTCGACCACCCCGATATCCAAGGTTGCCGACATGACCATGATGATTAGGTCGGGACGGACGCTCTCCTGAATTTGCAGTGCCCGCGCCAAGGTGATGTCACCATAAAGATGGCGTTCGTGAAATTCGTCGAAGATAAGCGCATTCACACCTGGTAGTGCATGGTCTGCCAACATCTGGCGCAGAAGCACGCCCTCGGTGACATAACAGATCCGCGTCGCCGCAGAAGCAACATTATCCATACGCATCCGGTAGCCGACCTCGCCACCGAGTCTGACACCGCGCGCCTGGGCCACCCAGGATGCCAGCATGCGCGTCGCCAAACGCCGCGGCTGTAACACGATTACTTGACCGTTGTCGAGCAAACCACCATCGAGCAGCATCTTCGGCACCTGCGTCGACTTACCCGAACCGGTCGGCGCAGTCAGGATTAAGCGTTTGTGCGCATTCAAAGCGTCGCGTAAGGGTTGTTCAATTGCAAAAATGGGTAAATCGGCCGTTCGCATAAATCGTTGAAACTCTAACATAATTGAAGAACGGTTGCGGCCCAGGCCCGTCACCGGATGGCAATCCGCTGATCCTGTTGGTAGACGTTAGTCTAAGGACCAAGATCGATGGGCCGAGACAGGTACAGCGTTTCGCTCTGCTAATTCCAGCAGTCGGAAAGACGAAGACTCTTAAATTCCCATGCGTAAAACAGTCGGCGTTGCCGGTCTTGTAGTAACCTGCGTGCTCATAGTTGCCGCGTTGAGCGTCTATTTTCTCCTCCCGCGCAACAAAGATTATCTACTCGACCGGTTGGCCCAGACGATCGGCCATGACATCAGCGCTGCGAAACTCGAGCTCAGCTTCCCGTTAACTGTTCGCATGGCGGATCTTGCCATCGCCGGCGACGCGGCCGATTCGGCCAATCCCCTTGTGCGCGCCAAGGATATGCAAATAAAGCTGCGCTTTCTGCCCCTGATTCTCGGCCGGTTCGAGCCCGATAAGATCACCTTGGACTCGCCCATGATCACCATCGTTCGCGACGCTGATGGCCGCTACAACTATGAGCCACAGTCCAAAGAAAGAAAGCCGGAGCGAACCAGAAGCCAGCGAAACAATCAGAGCTCGGACGATCGCCGGATGTTTGTTATTGCAGGCGTGCAAATTACTAACGGTACGCTGCGTTATCGAGATTTGAGGAGCGATGACGAAATTGCGGTGTCGCAAATCGAATTGAAAGTTAGCGACTTCGACGAAGATGAGCCTGTAGAAATGCATCTAGCCGCTGCAGTTATGACTGCGGTGCCGAATCTCAACTTCAACATCCGCGTCGGCCCAATTGCGGGGATCGGCGATTATCGCAACTATCCGATAGAAGGGAATCTGAACGCCCAGGGACTCGATTTAGGCAAAGTGAACCGCGCGCTGCCGCGGTTCAGAAGAGCTTTGCCGAGACATCTGCGCTTTGACGGGATCTACGACATCAAAGATCTCCGCTTCAAAGGAACGTTGAATAATCCATCGATTAAAGGCGCAGTGAGCGGCACCGACGCCTCGTTCCGCTTTGAATAGCCGCCAGCGCGAGATCCGGTCGTCCGCGGGAGCTTTTTCCCTATGAGCGAAGGTCGTCGCGTCCTCGCCGTTAAGCGTTTTCCAAACTCCTCCGAAAGGTCTCGCTCTTTTAAAGGAAGATCGTCAGTTGATTTTTCAGAGTTGTTAGTCCGGGCACTCGAATCGCTACCGCGTTAGCGGCTATCCTTGTCATAACCCGCCAAACAATTATC
>DASSGE010000971.1:0-4869 GCA_035693605.1 Binatia bacterium | reverse complement strand
TGTGCCGCGCGCCGGGCAGGACAATTAGTTTCGAATTAGGAATCCCCTTAGCCAATATATCGGCGCCGCTACGATGCGACATGTCACTGACGACGAAATGATCGTCATCGCCGACGAAGATCAGTGTCGGCACTTCGATGTCTTTCAATCGTCCGCTGGTATCATGCTCCTGGCGCGCCAGCACATGGCGGAAATAAAACTCCACCGGGCATAAGTTAGCCATGCGTACCTGGAGATACTTTTCGATCTCGTTCATGTGATTGCGCGCGTACTCTTCGGTCCAACCGACGATGATGGTGTGATCGCGGACATATTTGACATAGCCCCACTCAACCATTTCCTTGGCGATGCGCAAAGGAATGCCGCGATCGCCGGGATGGGCTGCGCCGCTCGAAGCGAGAATCAACTTGCTCACCTTGCGAGGGTGATCGAGGGCGAGCAGCTGTGCCACTCGACCGCCCATCGAGTGACCGCAAACAATCGCCCCTTCGAGGCCAAGATGATCCAACACCGAGACGACATCCGCGGCGAAGATGGCTGTGCTATATTTCGTTGACGGCTTGCCTGACAGCCCGGTGCCGCGATAGTCCAAGGTCACCACACAGTGATCGCGCGAAAATTCCGGTGTTTGATAAAGATTCCAAACCGCGCCGTCGCAGGCGGTCTCGCTCAAAAACAAAAACGGCGTTCCCTTGCCGGTCGCCTCGTAATAGATATCCGTTCCATCGCGGGCTTTCACATGGGGCATAGTTCGTCTCCTCATGGGTAGCCATAACCAAGAGCGGCGTTGATGACAAGTCTGGAGGCGGACTCTATTCATACTGATAATTACTATTGACAGTCAGCCACTGCCTTCACTATTCAAGAGTAGCGAGCGGAGGGAAAACCATGGCGAACCAATTCGTCGATTGTGACGGCCACGTGATGGAAAACACCGATGAGATCATTCGATTGGTC
Source organism: Binatia bacterium (assembly GCA_035693605.1). GTDB lineage: Bacteria > Desulfobacterota > Binatia > UBA9968 > UBA9968 > DP-20. Next base: position 3,912 of record DASSGE010000971.1, on the reverse strand, counting down.
GGCGAACCTTTCAAAACCACCGGGCACATGAATCCGCGCCGGGTGTTGCCCAGCCTTGACCGCTTTCACACACCGCGACTGGAGGAGCGCAAGCCCGGCACTTTCGATCCCACGGTTGGTCCTGAGAAGTGGGTACAATTCCTCGACAAGATGGGACTCGAGTTCAGCGCGCTCTTCCCCACCGAAGGACTGGCCTACGGACAAGTCGCTTTTGCGCCCTGGGCGATCGCCTATGCCAAAGCCTACAACGACTGGCTCACCGCCAGGTATTTAAACTACAACTCACGACTCAAAGGCGTCGCGCTCATCCCGCTGCAAGATATTCCAGCCGCCGTGGCCGAGCTGCGCCGCGCGGTTAAAGACCTGGGCATGGTCGGTGCCATGTTACCGTCCAATGGTTTAACTCCACACTTAAGCGCCAAACATTATTGGCCGGTGTATGAAGAGGCGGCGAAATTAGACTGCGCATTAGCGGTTCATGGCGGCTGTTATGGCGACTTGGGTTTCAATAGCTACACGGTTTTCCCGGCCACCCGCGCCCTCGGCATGCCGGTGCCTCTCGCTATCGCAGCCACCGGTATGATCGTGGACGGTGTGTTCGATGAATTTCCCACCTTGCGCGTAGGTTTTTTGGAAGGCGGCACTTGTTGGATTCCCATGGTCCTCGACCGATTGGCCAGGGAGCAAGAGTACGGCGGTTTACAGATCAAGCGTAAACCCGTGGACTACTTCACCAGCGGCAAGATCTTTTGCAGCTGTGAAGGCAACGAGAAAGCTCTGGCCTACGCCATCGAACGGGTCGGCCCGGCACCGTTCATGTTCGCCTCGGATTTCCCTCATGAAATTTCATTGGATAACTGCTTGGAGGAAATCGATGAGATCCAAGTCCGCAAAGATTTGAAGGACGAGCACAAAGCCGCGATCTTGGGCGAGAACGCCCGGCGCTATTACAAGATCTAGATCAATCAACCGCAAAACCAGGTTGCTCAGGAGGTCATGATCATGATGCAAAGACATGGTGTCCTTTGGGGGTTCTTGGCGAGTCTTCTGCTGGCAATTGCGTTCTCCGCTCAGGCGCAGCCTCTCACGCCGATCCTGGTCGCCTACGCCGGCCAAAATGAAACCGCCGGACCTATGTGGGTCGGTGTCGAACGCGGTACTTTTAGAAAATACGGCCTGGATGTCCGCATGGTCCAGCTGCGCAACGGGTCCCTCAGTATGGCGACCCTCGCCAACGGCCAGGTGCAATACAACTACGGCTCGCCGGCCAACGCGCTGAGCGCCGCAGCCGGCGGCATGCGCCTCCAATGCGTCGCCTCGGCGGTGGCAAGGATTCCCCGCGAGTTGGTCGCCCGCAAGGAAATCCGCACACTGGACGACCTGCGCGGCAAGTCCTTCGGCGTGCAAAGCATCGGCGGCGGTTTCTGGCTGCAAACGATGATCGCCCTGGACTATCTCGGCATCGATCCGGACAAATACGATCTCAAGATGCGCATCCTGGGCGACACCGCGACCGTCACCCAAGCGCTTGGTACCGGCGGTGTCGATGCTACCGTGATTCCGTACAGCTTCAGCGAAGCCGCCAAGCGCGCCGGCGCCAACGTCTTGGCCGACATCGGCAAGCTGCCGATCCCCTACCAGGGCACGACCATCTGCTTTTTGCGCGACTCGCCGTCGCACAACCCGGATATTATTTCGCGCTTGCTCAAAGGGCTGGTTGACTCCGTAGTGATGATCCACGATCCCGGCGCCAAACTCGATGTCACCGAGATCCTGCGCAAGAGTTTTCGCTTTCCCCGGCTCGAAGATGCCGAGGCCTCGTACAAAGTACTGGGACAAATGGCGACCATCGATCTTTTGCCTGATGTCGCGGCCTGGAAAATCGTCCAGCGCATCGTCGCCCGCATCAACCCCAAAGTCGCCCAGGTCGATATCACCCAACTGAATAACCCGGTCTATGTCCGCGCGCTTGAAGAGAGCGGCTTTTTGCCCGAGGCTCGGCGCAGACTTCGCTGAACGGCCGCCAAGAAAATACTCCAATGCTTAAAGGTTTTCGAGTATTCGACGCCGACGCGCACGGCTCGATCAATCCGCACATGTGGGAAGACTTACCGGACCAGTTTCGCGCGCGGCGGCCGCGGCCAGTGACGATTCACGACGGCGACGGATTAGGCAATTTCAACGCCGGCTGGCTAATCGAAGGGTCGATCGAACCGCACGCTCTCGGTCCTGGCGCGCAACAAGCCAACACACCGCGCAACGTGCTGATGGAATTTGGTGCCAACACCGGCCGTGAGCATTGCTCCATCGGCAGCATGACGCTAACCGATCCAAAGGCGCGTCTGGCCGACATGGACCGCATGGGCTTCGATGCACAAATGATTTTCCCGAGCACGCTTTACGCTCACATGACCAACGACGCAGTATTCGAAGCCGCGCTTTACCGGGCCTACAACCGCTACGTCGCCAAGCAGTGCGCGACCAGCTCTGCACGTCTCAAGTGGTCGGGGCTGCTGCCGCTGCGCGAGCCGCGCCAAGCGCTGGCCGCCATCGAAGAGATGCAGCGATTGGGAGCCTGCGCCGCCGTGGTGTTTGGCACCGCCGGTGAACGATTGCTTTCCGATCCGAGTTTTTTGCCGATCTGGGACGAGTTTGCCAAAACCAAGCTGCCGCTGTGCGTTCACATGGGCATGAGCTATCCGCCTTTGGCCCAACTAGGCCGGAGTATCTACGACGGCCATATCATCGGGATGTCCTTGCCGGCGCAATTGGCGTTCATGGCCATCGTCGGCCACCGCATGCTCGACCGCTACCAGGAGCTGAAAGTGGCGTTTCTGGAATTTGGCGCCGAGTGGATCTTCTACATGGTGTCGCGCATGGATCACTACTTGCCGCTCGACCGCGGCGCCCACCCGTTCGGCCTGAGCATGCCCAATGCCGGTGAGCTGCCGCGCGCCAGCATCCGCGACTATGTCAAATCCGGCCGCATCTTCATGGCCGCTGAAGCCGATGACCGCATGTTACTGCAGCTTTTCGAGTTGATCGGTGAAGATCATGTGCTGTTCTCCTCGGACTTTCCCCATGGCGAAGGTCGCGACAACGCGGCGCTGGAAATACTCGAACGGCAAGACATCTCGGAAACCCACAAGCGCAAACTTCTTTACGACAACACGGCGCGCTTTTTCGGCGCGCCGTAAAATCGCTATTGACGCAAATCAACCCGGTTCTTTCATAATTTTTTTGACATACTGTTTAAGATTACGCAGTGAGGCTGTGACTTTGCCAAGTGGCGCGTCTTCTGGAAAAGTAATTTCGAACTCATTTTCCACGGCAATCACCACCTCGAGCATTTTCATGGATTCCAAGCCGAGCTTGGTTCGCGTCAGATTGACCTTCGGGCCCGCGACACGGCGCAGAACCGCGATCAGTCTCTTTTCGGTGTCGTCGAGCTTTGTCATATCTCGCCTTTCTTAGCCGAGCCGCTTAACTTTACCGCTAACCGTTTTGGCAATCGAATCGACAAACTCCAAACCGCGCAGCGATTTGAATACCGGCAACCGATCGTTGGCGTAACTCAAGAGATCTTTTTGGCTGCAACTGGCGCATGCCCGCAATTTGATCCGCGCATGCGGAACTTCGCCAAAGCGCTTATTCGGCATGGCGAACACCACCGCTTCCTCGACAGCATCGTGAGTGGTGAGGATACTTTTGATATCTTGGGGAAAAACTTTAATTCCGGCGACGTTGATCATTTCCTTCACGCTGCGAGATTTTCCCGAACTCGCCAAAAATATTCATAGGCTGCTTCTTAACCGCTTTCGCGAAAGTTTTCCATTGCCCCGAGTCGATGACCGGCCTCTTGAAACTGGCAGTGAGTTCTGCCATTCGTGGACGAATTTACTCGAACCGTTT
>DASSGE010000970.1:0-10747 GCA_035693605.1 Binatia bacterium | reverse complement strand
AAATTACGGAACAAGCTATTGTTTATCCCGAGCTTTGCTTTTTTTCGGCGGCTGGTCTTTTGCAGCCAGGCGAGTTACGAAAGTTTTCCTCGTTTATTTAAGTGGTTAGGCGGTGAAAGAATGCACGTTGTTCCAAATGCTGTCGATCTCGATCGCATCGACAGGGTAGCGAAAGTTGAACAAGCCGCTCACTCTGATCAATTCACCATCACAACGGTGGGACTCATCAAAATGAAGAACCCGTTCACTGTGTTGGAGGCATTTCGAGAATGTCACGATCGAGCCAGCAGACTGGTGTTTATAGGCGAAGGCAACTTAAGACCACTGCTCGCTCAGGAGGTTGAAAAATCGGGTTTGCAAAAACAGGTCAAGATGACCGGCATGATTGAAAGAGATAGCGTCTTTGAATATTTCGCGCAGGCGGATGTGTTTGTGTCCGCCTCCTGGGGGGAGGGTTTACCTGTCGCTGTCCTGGAAGCAATGGCCTGTCGCCGCCCGGTGATACTCTCTGATATACCGCCGCATCGCGAAATAGCCGAAGGTGTGGACTTCATTCCGCTGATCAAGCCGGATGATGCAGCGGGATTTGCCCGAGAAATCAAGAGGTTTATCGAGATGCCGGTTTCCGACAGAGCAGCGGTAGGTCAAAAATGCAGAAAGGTTATTGAGGAGCGATTTAGCCTGCCTGCTATGCACGCCGGGTACGAGGAAGTCTACGCTCAAATCACGGGCAATCCGGCCCCTTCACTCTTGGAGACGTAATATGACCTTGCCCAACTTCATGATTATCGGCGTGGCCAAAGCGGGAACGACGTCGCTCTTCCGCTATCTGGATCAGCATCCTCAGGTCTTTATGTGCCCGGAAAAGGGAACCAACTTTTTTGGATATGAAGATGCGCGTGCCTGGAATTGGGCAGACGAAGGCGATCCACCCTTGCTGCAGCACTTTCAGGTAAAAACCTTTGAGGCGTATGAAGCGATGTTTGCGGGAGCCACGAATGAAATCGCAATCGGGGAGGTTTCGCCACAGTATTTCCGCTGTCCCACCGCGGCGCGGCGAATTCACGAACGCATTCCGGACGTGAAGTTGGTGGCGAGCCTGCGGAACCCAGCCGATCGTGCGTTTTCAGGCTTTCTGATGCGTACGCGAAGGGGCGAGGCAGTGAAGGGTTTCTGGGAAGAATTGACGCCGGAAGCGAGTCACGTAAAGGAAGGATTCTATTACAAGCGGATGAAACGATATTTCGATATCTTTCCAAGGCATCAGATCAAGATATACATTTTTGAAGAATTCAGGAAGGATCCGGCCAAAGTAGTCGTCGATCTGTTCGAATTCCTGGGCGTGGGCACGAACTTCGTGCCAGACACGTCCACCAGACACAATCCCGCGGGGGTTCCGAAGTTTAGATTGTTAAACCGTTTGTTTTTTGACCCGACCTTAATCCGCATAGCCAAGTCGGTGCTTCCCGAGAGCCTGCAACAGATGGCCAAACGAGTTCAGCAACAGAACCTGAAGACCCCTCCGAAACCCCCGGCGGATTTGCGAGCCAACTTGTTAGACCTGTATCGCGAAGACATTCTCAAGCTAGAGGCGCTACTGGACCGGGACCTCTCGATCTGGCTGAATGGAACCTAGGAAGGAGAGCCAGATGACATTACCCACTTTTTTGGGTATCGGGGTACCGCGAGCCGGCACAACTTGGCTGCATACATTGCTGGCCAGCCATCCAGACGTGTATATGCCCACCCGTCGTAAAGAAGTTCGATTTTTCGATCGGTATTATGAACGTGGTCTTAGCTGGTACGAGGAATTTTTCTGTCCACCGGAGGAGGCTGATAGATATCAGGCTATCGGAGAGATCTCAACACAATATTATGATTGTGAGGAGTGTCCAGAGCGAATTTTCACTACACTGCCCGAAATCAAGATGATCATCATGTTGAGACATCCCGTTAACCGAGCGTATTCGCATTATGGCTTTAGTGTCCAGAGAAGGAACTATAGAGGCTCGTTTGAGGATTTTCTGGCTACGCGGCCCAGCGCGCTGGAAAAAGGATTCTATAGTCGATATCTCAAGCAGTACCTGCGCTATTTTGATAGAACCCAAATCCTGGCCCTGTTATTTGAAGATGTTTTTGTGGATGTCTTCAAAACTAAGACAACCATAGCAAATTTCCTGGACATTGCTGTGGATAAGTTTCCTTCGTCTGTCACGAGCGGTAAAGTTAACGCCAGCAGCGTACCGAGATTCCAATTCCTTTACGGTTCTGTTGTAAAGGCAGGACGCCGGATTCGCAGGCGGAACTTGGAGCCAGTGGTTGATTTCGTAAAGCGACTCGGCATCGACCGGATCTTGGCAAAAGGAAATTCGCTGCCACCACTTAAAGAAGACGTGAAGAAACAGCTTAGCCAGCTCTATCAGGATGAGTTTGACGAACTGGAACGGTGTCTGCAAATCGATTTGAGTCGCTGGAGAAAATACGACGGCGTCCGCAGTCAATAGGGTTGAAGTAGAAGCAGTGAAAATGCCTCAATGATTATTGAGTTCATCGGCAGCACCGGAGCGGGGAAGACCACGCTGATCTCAGAGGTTCAGCGCAGGTTGGCTCAGCAAGCGCAAGCGGTCACATCCTTCGATGTTGTGGCGGACCTGCTTGGCTTGCGGCGTGTCACTCATCCTACACTTCGAAATCTAATCCAGGATGTTGTCGGCTTGCCTTTTTTTGTCGGCTCACTGTACCGGCATAGGGCATTTGTTGTTTTTGCCCTAAGGACCCTGGCCCGGCACAGGCGTTATTCATTCTTTACCGTGAATTATCTGAGGAGTATCGTGCGAAAGATCGGGACGTATGAAATCGTCAAGCGGTACCATCGTAATCGAATCATACTCGTGGACGAGGGCACGGTTCTGTCCGCACACATTTTGTTTGTTTTTACTGGCGCGCTCTACAGGCAAGAGGACATCGAAAAGTTCGCCAGTCTGGTTCCCTTGCCGGAGCTGGTCGTCTATATCAAGGCTCCGGTGGATAGTTTGATCCAGCGCTCGCTCCAGCGAAGCGATGCACGCAAGGAGATGAGATCAAAGAATCCAATGCTGGTCGAGAAATATGTCAGGCGCGCGGCCGATATGTTTGACCGGGTCGCCGAAACGGGACGGATTCGAGATCGGGTCTTGATCGTGGCAAACCCTGATTCCACTGAGGGGGAGCGTGGTGCTGTGGCCGATCAGATTGCCACATTCATCCTGAATTACAAACCGGGTGGCGAACAGATTTCCACAGTCCCAGCCGGGCGAACCGAGCCAGCCACCGTTATTGGAGAAAAGCATGTTAGCTAAGATCAGGGACCTCATCGAAGAACTGAATAAAAGCGGAATAAGATATTGTCATTGGAAAAGCAATTTGTCGCTGGCCAAAGCCCTGGCGGGTCAAACAGACATTGACTTGCTTGTTCATCGAAAAGATGCCGGCCTCTTCAGAGCGATACTAGGTCAACAGTGTTTTCGACCGGCCATCACTACGGATGGTGAGTCTTTCCCATCGGTGGAGCATTATTATGCGCTTGACGAAGAAAGCGGCGTTCTGGTCCATGTGCATGCCTATTTTCGGGTTATCACCGGCGAAAGTTTGGCCAAGAATTTTCGACTACCCATAGAAGAAATGCTATTACAAAATACACGGGAAGTAGACTCTGTGCGGGTGCCTATCCAAAGCGCTGAACTCGTTGTGTTTACCATGCGGATGATGCTGAAACATACTTCGCCGATGGAACTTGTATTACTTGCCAGATACTGGAAGCAGGTGCAGCGGGAAGTAGAGTGGTTACTGGAAACCGACTCCCTCGATGAAACATTGAGTTTTGTCAAGTGCTGGCTGCCATCGCTTGATACCGATCTGTTTTCTGAGTGTGTCGCGGCTTTAAAGTCGCCAGCACCTCTTTTTCGCCGTATTCGTCTGGGCTATCAGCTCCGCTCCCAACTTAGCCCTTATGCCAGACATTCCATCCTTCGGGCCTGGTTGAGCGGGGTCCAGAAATTTACCAAGATGTTTTTTCGGCGCCTGACGCGATCCCATAAGGGCATGGCCCCCCTAGGTGGGGGCGCTGTTATTGCCTTTGTGGGTTCAGAAGCGACCGGAAAATCCACGCTCCTCGCTGAAATGAGAGGTTGGCTAGGCGAGCACTTTGCCGTCAAACAGATCCATGCAGGTAAACCACAATCGACACTCCTTAGCCTTGTCCCCAATTTACTTGTGCCGGCCTTACGCTCACTTCTTCCATCCTCCAGATCAACCCAGGTGGAAACCCAATATGCCTCTCAGGAGCAATCAGAGCCATCACGAAGCGATTACCCGCTTATCTTTGGCATCCGTTCTGCCCTTCTTGCCTACGATCGGCGTTCGTTGCTCACGCGGGCCTTTGGCCGAGCAGCTAACGGGACCATTGTGTTGTGTGATCGATATCCATCTATGCTCAGCGGCGCCCCCGATAGCCCCCAATTGTCGCACTTACCTGTATCCCCAAGTCGATATTCGGTTCGCCGCTGGTTGGCCCGTATCGAAGCACGGCTGTACAGGGAGATACCACCCCCGGACCTGGTTATCTACCTGAGTGCTCCTTTGGAAGTGACCGTTTCGAGGAATGCCACCCGTGGCAAGCAGGAACCAGAGGAATACGTTCGCCGGCGGCATGCTCGAAGTTCCAACCTGGAGTTTGGGAAAACACCGGTGTACAAAATTAATACGGATCAGGCATTTGATCAAACGGTTCTGGAAGTCAAAAAAGCGATTTGGAGTGCTCTGTAGGGGAAACACGGATTGCACGGATTACACACGGATTTCTCACGGATGACACGGATTGGGAGGTCAAGAGATTAGCATGGAAGTATTCAACGAAACAGTTCAAGATGTGCATCGTCAGGAACGATCACTCATTGTCCCTCGCAAGATCCGTGTCTTGTTGGTTGTCACCGGGCTGGCTGCGGGTGGCGCCACAAACGTTGTCTTAGATATCGCAAGCCATTTCAATAACCATCCTGACTTTGATATACAGATCTTAACCGGTCCCATCCCGGCGGGTCGAACGGATGTGACGCACCTGGCAACCGAACAGGGCATCGCGACTCGAGTTATGCCGAGCTTGATTAATCATATAAACCCGATTGTGAATGTGAAGGCGGTTGCAGACATTCGGCGAGTTTTAGTGGAGGGGAAATATGATATTGTGCATACTCATTCCTCGGTCGCGGGGGTGGTTGGAAGGTTGGCGGCATTCAGTGCGGGCGTTCCTGTGATCATCCATCACGTTCATGGTTGGGGATTACACGAAAATATGTCGGGATGGACTCGGATGCTCTATCTGAATTTGGAGCGGCTTTGCGCCAGATTTACGACGCGCATGATCGCCGTATGTAGACCAGACATTCAAAGGGGGTTAGCTCATCGCATCGGTAAAGAAGATAAATTCACCTTGATCTATAACGGAATCGACCTGGAAAAATTCCAACAGCCAGCCGATGGTCATCAGATACGCTCGGAACTGGGTTTAGATCCGGACTGCAAACTTGTGGGGATGATCGGCCGTCTGGATGAACAGAAGAATCCGTTGGATTTTATTCGGGCCGCCGCCCTGGTTGCCGAGAGCTATTCAGAGGTGCAGTTTCTGGTCGTCGGCGATGGCTCGTTACGCCCTGAATGTGAGCGATTAATCAAGGAGCTTAGTCTCAAGGAGAAGGTGTTCTTACCGGGCTATCGAAATGACGTAGCCAGGATCTTGTCCATATTAACGATCACGGCTATGAGCTCGCTGTGGGAAGGTCTGCCCCTTGCGTTTCTGGAGGCGATGAGTGCGGGTAAACCCATTGTCGCAAACGATGTGGATGGTGCGAGGGATGTTGTCATTGATGGAGAAACTGGCTTTCTTGTGCCTCCGCACCAACCTTCGAAAATGGCAGAGCGTATTCTCTATTTACTCAGCAACGAAGAGCACTGTAATGAGATGGGGCACGTTGCTCAGCAACGTTCAACGTATTTTTCCACGCAAAGGATGGCGGGGCAAATCGAGTCTTTATATAAGGAACTGGCAGCACCCACTAGAGGCAATGCTGTTTAGAGAAGGCAGCGGAGGCGGCTCCTATGCAGCCGGGCGTGGGAGCCCGGCCCGCTAACTGAACAGTATTGTCACTAGAAGAGATTCTCGAACAGCCAAGTGTGGAGTGGGTGGGCGCTCTACACTCCATTACACCAGGGGAGGATGATCATGTCAGACGTAAAGAGTAACAAGCACTACCGTGTGGTTGGCGGGTTGCTGACGTTGGCCGTGGTGGCGGGCATCGCTCTCAGCGCGTGCTCGACTACTCCGGCCGGAGCGACTCAGGCGAGCGACGTCGTCCCGGCAAACAACGTCACGGCCGTCGAGACCGGACCGGCTCAGGCGAGCGATGGCATCCCGGCAAACAGCGTCACGGTCGTCGGGATCGAACCAGCTCAGGCGAGCGACGGCAGCCCGGCACGCACCCTCACGGTCGTCGGGACCGGATCGGCCTCGGCAGTGCCCGATCTGGCCACGGCGCAGATCGGCGTCGAGACGCAGGCGGCCTCGCCCCAACCGGCGACGCGCCAGAATGAGAAGCGACTGCAGGCGGTCATCGAAGCGCTCAAGGCGGCCGGCATCGCCGAGGCGGACATCCAGATGGCTTACTACAACCTGTACGCCGAGCCGAGCTTCGATCCGGCGACGAACCAGCCGACCGGCGAGTTCACTTACCGCGTGAGCAATGGCCTATCGGTGAAGGTGCGCGATCTGACCCAAGTTGGCGCGGTGTTGGGAGCTGCCGTGGAGGCGGGCGCGAACAGCATTGCAGGGGTGAGCTTCAGCATCGCGGACACGACGGCACTCGAAGCGACGGCCCGCGAGCAGGCGGTAGCGGATGCCAAAGCCCGCGCGCAGAGCCTGGCCGCGTTGGGCGGCGTGGAGTTGGGCGAGGTGGTTGCGATCAGCGAAGTGATCGGCGGCCCCGGCCCGGTATTCTCCGAGCCTGGCGGCCTGGGCGGTGGCGGCGAGTCGTTCCAACCCGGCGAACTCGAAGTGCGCATGCAGGTGCAGGTATCGTTCGCGATCAAGTAAGCGCGACGAATAGGAAACGGCCCAGAAGCCGACGCAGCGGGGGCGCCGGGTAACCGGCCCCCCGCCCCTAAGGTCAACGGCCAACCGTACAGGTCTTCGAGTTCACCGGCGCGCCTGGCCCACATACGCCCGCACTGTAGGCTCCGCGTCGGCGTAGCCGTACTCTTCCCCTTGCGCATCGTATTGCGCGAGTGGCCGATTTCGTTTGCCATCTATAGTAGTTAATTCTCCCTTAGTTCAAACAGAATTCATACTGTCTTTGGCGTTCGACCATGCTACACTGCCCACTACTTGCTAGTATCATCGCTCGTATGGCGACTCATATCGACCGCGGGAGATAGATCATGCTAAGCGTTCACCGGAATAGAAGACTCTCTGCCTGCACGCTGCTCCTCGTCGGGGCGCTCTTGCTCGGCTCATTCGCGACAAGCTCAACCACCTCAGCACAAGAGGGCACCGCCGACTACTGGCGGTACGTTCGATCGATCGAGGCCGAGCAGTTGGGCGTTGATCATCCGGCTGAGCTTACCTACTCACCCCAAGCCAATGCCTTCCTCATTGCAGAGTCCGGAGCATCCCGGATCGTGATGCTGACGCCGACCGAAGACCCGGCCGGCACGCTGGAGATGGGGACGACGCTGAAGGACGCGCTCGACCTGGCGTTCGACGGTAAGGCCAATCGTCTGCTGGCTTTTGACCCGGCGACGCAGGAATTGGTCGAGATCAAGGCTAAACCGAGCGGCGTTCCAGACCCGATGTCGATCGGGCGCTTCGATGCCCGCGCGCTGGGGCTGCAAAACCCGCGCGGCCTGACGGTCGATCCGGCGAGTGGGCGGCTGTACCTTCTCGACAGCGGCGCGCGGCGCATCGTCGGTGTGGACCCCGCGCCCGATCAAAGTCTGGATATCGCCGAGGCGCTGAGAGACGGCCGGGTTTCTAGCATCGACCTTCAGCCGGCGGAACTGGTCGCTGCGCGGGGGCTGGCGTTCAATCCGGCCAACGGTCATCTGTATCTTCTCAGTCCGGCGAAGCATGCGCTGTATGAATTGACCCAGACCGGGCAGGTGGTCGCGGTGCGCGACCTGTCCGACTCCGACGACTTCAAGCTGATCGATCCGCAAGGCATGGTCTTCGCGCCCAGCGGCGACTCGACCGACGACCCGTCCCATCAGAGCCTGTACATCGCCGACAGCCGGCTGGGCGACCAATGGCAGCGGCCGGGCGAAATCATCGAATTGTCGCTGGCGGAGACAGCAACATCTGACCCTTTCGCTGCCGCTTCGACGATCGTGCCTACTTTAGTGCGCACGATCTTTACATCGCAGTGGAGCTCGCCCAGTCCGGACCCGATGGGCGGCGCGCACATTCCTACCACCAATCGGCTCATGATCAGCGACTCCGAAATTGAGGAATATCAGCGGCCTTATTGGAACGGCGGCAACATCTTTGAATCGACACTTCAGGGCAACTTCCTCACTCTGCACAACATTACCAGCTTTACGAACGAGCCGACCGGCATTGCCTTCAACCCGAACGACAAGCACCTGTTCATTTCGGATGACAACCAGAAGGAAGTTTTCGAAGTCGATCCGGGGAATGACAATCAGTGGTTCACGGGCGACGACATCCGCACGCACTTCGACACCAAGGTGCTGGGGACTAACGACACGGAAGACGTTGCGTATAACCCGTTCAACGGGTATCTCTATCTGGCCGACGGGGTGAACTCGGAAGTGTGGGAGATTCGGCCCGGCCCGAACGGGCGCTTCGACGGGGTGGCGCCGGCCGGCGACGATCAGGCATCCCATTGGGATACATCGAGCAAGGGCATCAACGACCCCGAAGGGATCACCGTGAACACCGACACCGGCACGCTCTACGTCACCGGCCATGGCGCGACGACGGTGATCGAGACCACGACGGGCGGCACGGTCCTCAATGTTTATAACATTCAGTTCATAAAGAACCTCTACGGCCGGATGCAACCGTCTGGTCTGGCTTATGGACCGAGCAGTGTGAACCCGGCAGTGAACAACCTCTACATTACCGATCGAGCCGTCGATAATGACGCTGACCCTAGGGAAAATGACGGCAAAATTCATGAAATCACCTTGGGCAGCAGCGGCGATACGGCGCCTACCATCATAAGCACCGCGCCTGCCGGCGGCGCGGCCAACGTGGCGCTGGATGCCAATATCACGGTGAATTTCAGCGAGTCAGTCAACGTAAGTGGGGCGTGGTTTAACATCTCGTGCGCCACGAGTGGTGCTCATACGGCGACGGTGAGCGGCGGCCCGCAGAGTTTCACGCTGAATCCGGACGCCGATTTCGCCATTGGCGAGAACTGCACAGTGACAATCATGGCCAGCCAGGTCACCGATCAGGACACCAACGATCCGCCAGACAACATGGCGGCGAACTTCAGTTGGAGCTTTACCACGAGCCAGCCATCTCCGCCGCCGTCGACCGATTCAATCTGCCTGTCGCTGGCTGCTAGCGGCGCCTATACCGTTGGCACGCTGAGCGGCGTACATGACGAAGACATCATCTGCTTTGACGGCACAAACTGGACCATGCTGTTCGACGGCTCTGATGTAAGCGTCACCGGAGAGGTGGATGCCTTCACCATCGTCGATAGCAACACGATCCTGTTCTCCCTCGCCGCGGCCGCACCGGTCGGCAGCCTCGGCACGGTAGATGATTCCGACATCGTGCAGTTCGACGGGACGCTGGGCCCCGCCACGGCCGGGACTTTCAGTCTATTTTTGGACGGCCCTACCGTCGGGTTGGATACGAGCGGCGAGGATATCGATGCGATCGAACTCCTTTCGGACGGCCGGTTGCTGGTCTCGACCGTAGGCAGCGCCGGGGTTGTGAGCGGCGCCAGGGATGAAGACCTTTTGGCCTTCACCCCAACCACGCCTGGCAACTACACCAGCGGTACCTGGGCCATGTACTTCGACGGGTCTGACGTCGACCTGGCGACCGCCAGCAGCGAAGACGTCGACGCGGTGGACGTCGCGGCCAACGGCGACATTTACCTGTCGACGAGAGGCCTCTTCGCCGTCTCGGGTGTCTCGGGTGACAATGAGGACGTCTTCGTCTGCACGCCCACCTCGCTGGGGCTGACCACGGCTTGCACGTACTCGCCCACCCTCTACTTCGATGGCAGCACGTGGGGGCTGGCGGGCAACGACGTGGACGCGATTAATCTACCCTAACACCGCACCCACTGACGAATCTGGAGCGAGGGCAAAAGTCGAATCCTTCCTCGCTACTCCAAAGCATCGCAGACCGAAGGTCTGCGATGCTTTTTCTTTATTTTCTTAACCTGATAACGTCCGGAGTTTAGCGCTCGCTCCCGCTGGACAAATCCAGGGGAAAGGGCGTGGATTGGGCAATCCACGCCGGGCAATTGTGTACGGGCTCTAAACTACAGTAACGTGGGCACAACCGACAAATCATAGTTAATTCTCCCCTAATTCAAACAGAATTCACACCGAATTCCTTTAGAATTCAGGCATCTACCTCAAAGATCCGCCTGCCGGGTTGCTCGTTCGTCCTGCATGTCAGCCGGCGTGGCTTATGCCGGCCGTAGGGGGCAAGTCATGCTCACCGTTCACC
>DASSGE010000969.1:0-2234 GCA_035693605.1 Binatia bacterium | reverse complement strand
TGCTATCGCAAAACGGTCAAGGCAGCTCGGTGCCGGGCGTCACCTACATGGGCTCCCAGGGCAACAACTACGCCTACAACAACGTGACCTTCGCAGAGAATGAAGAGCGCAGCCCCTGGACGCCGTTCCACGTCGAACATGGCTTCAACACCGCTGACAGCACCGTCAGCGTCTTCACCGGCTGCCGCTCGACGGCGTTCACCCTCGGCGTGCGCGAAAAATATTGGCGCGAGCATGTGCGCAGCATGCTGCGCGGCCTCGACGCCCACAGCCAGCCGACCTTCCTGCTCGATCCGATCACCGCGCACCAGTTCATCGACCGCGGCGGCTTCGATACCAAGGAGAAGTTGATCGAATGGGCCTATGAGAATTCTCTCATGGCGGCAAAAGAATACTGGGATTATCAACTGATCCAAAATTACATCCTGCCGCGCGCCACCTTCGGCGAAGAACCCTACGCATCGAAGTTAAAAGCCGCGCCGGACGAAATGGTTCATATGTTCAAACCGGAAGAAATCCACGTCGTGGTGGTCGGCGGCGAAACCAACGGCTACTGGCGGATTATGGATTGCAACTATCAGAAGACGGTGTCGGTGGATAAATGGCGATGAACTCGTTCAAAAGGTTCCAGTTGTTCAACCACTTCGCTCCGTTCAAGCTCCCACCTTTCTTCGAAGAAACTCATGTGGGCTCTCCTCCCCCGCGTCGCGGGGGAGGATGAAGGAGGGGGCTTGAGCGATTTGAACGGCTTGAACGTTTTGAACCTCTTGAGTAAGTGACTATGCCTGAATACGACGTAATTATAGTTGGCTCCGGCCTGGCCGGCCTCACCGCCGGACTATTCTCGGCGCGTCAGGGACTCTCGACTTTAGTTTTCGAGTCGAACATTCCCGGCGGCCATCTGATCAGCATTGAAAAGATCGAAGACTTTCCCGGTTTTCCCGACGGAGTTTCCGGCTATGAAATCTGCCCCAACTTGCAGCGCCAGGCCTCGGACCATGGCGCGGAATTTCAACGCGCCGAAGTTATGCGATTGGAAGCACGGGACCAACTCTGGTCGGTGGTGACGGAAGAGGAAACCTATCAGGCCAAGGCAGTGATCGTCGCCACCGGCTCGACGCTCAAACATTTGGGAATTCCCGGCGAGGAAAAATTTATGGGCCGCGGCGTCAGCCACTGCGCCAGCTGTGACGGGCCGATGTACAATGAACAGACCGTCGGCGTGGTCGGCGGCGGGGACTCGGCGCTGCAAGAAGCACTGACGCTTACGAACTACGCCAAGAAAGTTTTGCTCTTCCACCAAGGCGATGGGTTCGCCGCCCAACAGACCTATTTACAACGGGTGTTGGAGAACCCGAAGATCACGCCGCGCTACCAGACGGTCATCGAAGAAGTCCTCGGCGACGAGGTCGTCGCCGGCGTGCGTGCACGCGACTTGAAATCCGACGAAACTTCGCAGGTCGAACTCACCGGAGTTTTTATCTACGTCGGCTTGCAACCGAATACGACACTGCTGCGCGATCTCGTGCAGCTGAGCGAAGACGGCCATGTTCCGACGGACAACTGGATGAAGACCACCCGCGATGGTCTTTACGCCGTCGGCGATATCCGCCAAGACTCGGCACGTCAAGCGATCACTTCGGCCGGCGACGGCGCCACCGCGGCGATCGCGGCATGTCGTTACATCAAGGAAACTTTTCGCTAGTGTGCCAGCTTACAAGATCGATTAAGAAGCAGCGCGGCATAATTCGTCATTCCGGCGTAGGCCGGAATCCAGGCGATGGGGGAGCGCCACCCACCGCTACCTTGAATTGCACTGATTCCGGCAACAATCGCAATCCAGACACATCATCCACCTGGATACTGTCCCCGGATTGCGTCCGGGGCAAGCTTTAAACGGTATGACGGAGGCGACGATATGCTTTTGCAATTCTGAATTTTACAGCGCGGGCAAACTCTATGGGTAAGCAAATCATTGTCTTTGCGCTTGGCGCTATGCTCTTTGCGCTTACCTTGACCGCTGAGGCGCAGCAGCCAACGAAAATCCCACGGCTCGGATATCTAACGGCCCCCGCCTTCTCCGCTCTCACGGCTGAACATGAGGCATTCTATCAGGGCCTGCGCGAGCTTGGCTACCTGGAAGGGAAAAACATTATTATCGAGCGGCGCTCCGCGCAGGCAAAACTCGATCGGCTCCCCGAGCTCGCCGCCGAGCTGGTGCGTCTCAAGGTAGA
>DASSGE010000968.1:0-9139 GCA_035693605.1 Binatia bacterium | reverse complement strand
CGGCGCGCCTATTTCGATAATCTCGATCGCTGGGTGTTTGAAGGAAAGTTGTACTAGACAATATCGACACCAGGCATTAGCGACAGATTTAAATCAATTAGATTTCGCCCGGATTCTGCCGGCTGAAAGCTTGCGGTATTGCTGCAAACGAATTCACTGGGTAGGCTTACGCAATGAGCGACAAAGCCAAAAACCTCACTGAAAGAAAATCTAACCGCGCGATGGCTGCGCCGATCAAATCGGCTGCACACAAAGTGCTCTTGCTCGACGGCCACTCGCTGGCGTACCGCGCCTTCTTCGCGCTGCCCGATACTCTCGTCACTTCGTCCGGGCAAGTGACCAACGCCATCTACGGTTTCACGGCGATGCTGATCAAGCTGCTCGCCGACGAGCGACCGCAAGGGATAGTCGTGTGCTTCGACAAAGGTGCGCCGCAATTTCGTCTCGAGCGCTATCCAGAGTACAAGGCCGGGCGGGCGGCGACCCCTGATTTATTTAAGCAGCAATTGCCGCTGATTCGCGAAGTGCTCGCGACTTTACGGATTCCCATGGTCGAACTGGAAGGCTATGAGGCCGACGACCTGCTGGCGACCCTGACCAAGCAAGCCCGAGAAGAAGGTTGCGAGGTCATTATCGTCACCGGCGACCGCGATATCCTTCAACTGGTTCGCAACGGGGTTGCCGTCATCATGACCCGGCGCGGCATTACCGACGTGATCCGTTACGATGCGCCGACGGTTATCGAGCGCTACGGGGTGACACCGGAAAAGTGGATCGATTTCGTCGCGCTCAAGGGTGAAAGCGCGGACAACTTGCCGGGCGTGCCCGGCGTAGGCGATAAGACCGCAGCTCAGCTCATCAATAAATATGGCGATATCGAGCAGGTGATTGCCCATGCCGAAGAGCTGACGCCAAAGCTCCGCGAATCAATCAAGACCCACGCAACCCAGGTTCGAATTAATAAACAACTGGGCTATTTGCTCGACGACGTACAGCTCGATCTCGACCCGGCCAGGCTTCGTCTCGAAGCCTGGGACGACGAAGCGGTTAGCAAACTTTTTCACTCGCTCGAATTTCGCAGCCTGCATGAGCGGCTCAAGGAACTTAAATTCCACGGCGCCGCCGCGACGGCGCCGGTATTGGAAGTAAATGCGACTTCGGAGCTCGCCTCGGAGAGCGAGCTGCGACCGGCGGAAGCAATTGCGATCGCTTGGAACGATCAGTGGCTCGCCCTAAGTGACGGGCCGGGTGAGGCCCGCGTTTTGCCGTACAGCGATGCCATGCGCAGGCTTGCGGGAGCACTCAGGGATTCGAACCGAAAAAAATTCGCCCATGATGCCAAAGGGCTTTTCCGTTCCGCCCTGGACGCCGGAATCGAAATCGAAGGCTTATACTGCGATACCAAGATCGCTGCCTATTTACTCGAACCGGGTTCCTCGTCAGGGTACGGCCTGCGTGAAATTGTCAGCCGTTTTCTCGGCGTCAGTCTTGAGCCGGAGACGAGCGCGCCACAGGCGGGTGAGCAAGCCACGCTGTCTTTTGCAACCGACGACACGCAGAGTGTTTGTCGGGAGGCGGTGGCGGTCCGGGCGGTAGTGCCGGTCATCGAGGAGAAACTCCATGCCCAGGGCGCCTGGGAGCTTGCTCAGACCCTGGAGTTCCCCTTAATTCCGGTGCTCGCACGCATGGAGCACACCGGAATTCTTGTCGATCGCGATTATCTCTATAAGTTGAATTCTGACTTCGGCCACAAGATGACAGGCCTGGAGCAGACGATTCAACAGCTCGCCGGCGAAGAGTTCAACGTCAATTCCAACTTGCAGCTGCAGCGCATTCTTTTCGACAAACTGGCATTGCCGAAAACCCGCAAAATTAAGACCGGCTACTCCACCGACGCGGCTGAGTTGGAGAAGCTCGCCGGTTGCCATCCAATCGTCGCCTCACTGCTCGAGTACCGTGAAGTTTCGAAGCTCAAGAACGGCTTTAGTGAAATGCTGCTCGGCCTGATCGATCCCAGGACCGGACGCATTCATACGACCTACGAGCAAACCACGGCGGCGACCGGGCGATTGTCATCGAGCGCGCCTAATTTGCAAAACATACCCATTCGCGCCGATCTGGGACGACAAATCCGCCGCGCGTTCATTGCGCCGCCGGGACAGGTTTTACTCTCGGCCGATTATTCCCAGATCGAGCTGCGCGTGCTCGCGCATCTCTCCGAAGACGAAACTTTTTGCCAAGCATTCGCCCAGAAGCACGACTTCCACGCGACCATTGCCGCCAAGGTCTTCGGTGTCGCTCTGAGCGATGTGACCTCGGAGATGCGTAATCGGGTGAAACAGTTTTCGTACGGCATCGCATACGGCATGTCGACCTACGGTGTCTCGCAGCGCCTCGGCGTCGAAATGGATGAAGCCGCGAGCTTCGTCGAAACCTACTACGCGCAGTTTCCAAAACTAAAAGAATTTCTCGCCGCCCAGGTGGACAAAGCGAAGGTCGATGGATTTACGACAACGATGTTCGGCCGGCGCCGCTATCTGCCCGAACTGCAGTCATCTAATTTCCGTCTGCGGGCAATCGGCGAGCGCATGGCGCTCAATGCGCCGATCCAGGGAAGCGCTGCCGACATTCTCAAGATAGCGATGATCAACGTCGACGCCGCATTGCGCAAAGAGCCGAGCGCCAAAATGTTGCTGACGGTTCACGACGAGCTGGTTTTCGAAGTGCCGGCGGACCGGGTCAGTGAAGCGCGCGTCTTGATCGAAAGAGAAATGACTCAAGCCGCTAAGCTGCGCTGCGGCTTGGCGGTCGAAGTCCACAGCGGCGCCAACTGGGCCGAAGCGCACGCGTGAGGAGTGCCGAGAGAGTTCTCGGACGAAGAATTTTTAGTGTCAGCGAAATGTTTCCAACACGGTGAGTTTGCACGCATGATCGCCGTTACTTCCCATACAGCGACTTGATAAACCCGCTCTTGTCGAGCTCCGCGACAAAGCTCGCGTCGGCAAACTCTTCCGGTTTGTGTTTCCAGACATCTTTGTTGCTCGTGCCAACGTATTCAAAGCTGACCTTCATGCCCGGCAGATTCGGATAAGGCGCCGGAATAAAAGCCTTGGAGTAAATCTCATAAGCTTCAGCGACCAAGTCGTCCTCGTCCATGCGCAAGGTTTTCTTGATCACGCGCTTGCTGAACTCGGGGTCTTTTTTAAATAAAGCGATGCCTTCCAGGTGCGCTTTCATATAGTTCGTCACCAGGTCGCGGTCTTTCTTGATCGTCTCGCGGCGGGTGGTGATTTCCATCCAAGGATAGTCGATCTCCTTAGCCGAGTCCCAGAGCATTTGAAATCCCAGTCGCCGCGCCCGGCCATAGCCCGGATGCGACATCGCCGATGCGTCGACGGCGCCGGCGCGCAGCGCGGTGAGCCGCTCGGCGTCACCTCCCATGACGATGAAGGTCAAATCGCGATCGGGGTTGAGCCCCTTCTTGCGCGCAATCGTGCGGACGAGGAAGTCGGTCAATGAGCCCAAACTCGACACGCCGATCTTCTTGCCCTTCAAATCCTCGACCCGCTTGATCTCCGGTTTTACCATCATGGCGTGAACCACGCCTGGCATCGTATGCGCAAGTATTTGCATATCCGCGCCGGCCAGATTGGCGGCGATGACCGTCGGCGTGGCGATCGGAATGATGTCGATGCCGCCACTGATCAGCGCCTTGGAGCCAATCCCGGAACCGTTAACTGTAATCACTTCGGCGTCAAGCCCGTACTTCTCGTAAAGCTTACCCTCCTTGGCAATAAATATGATGATATTGGCGACACCCACCGACGGCACGCCGACGCGGACTTTTTTCAGCGGCTTGGTTTGGCCGTACGCGGCGGCAGCGAATGCGCAAACCAAAATCGCCACAGCAGACAGAGAAGCGGACTTTAAGCGCACCATGACTCACCTCGAATTCGAAAATTGGAACTTTGGAACCGTTGGAAACCACTGGAACAAGGTCGTTCAAATCATCTGCATAATCACATCGACCAACGCCGGTCGTTTTTCCTCTTTGATCACTTTGATCGCTCGTTCCACCGCCGGGCGAATCTGTTCCGGTTCGGTGATCGGCCCCTCGCCGTGAACACTGAAGGTGCGCGCCAGATTGGCAAAATCTACCGGCGGCTTGCCCATCTCCATGCCGATGAGCTTGTTTTCCACCGGCCGGCCGCGATGCAGCGCGACTTTTTCCTGATGCTCGACATCGTTGTAGTAAACCCGATTGTTGGTCATCACGGTCAACAGCGGCACACCGGTATTCGCCGCCGTCCATAAGGAGCTCGGCGTGTAAAGCATCTCGCCGTCTCGTTGCAGATTGACGCAGATCTTGCCGGTGCCGCGATAGGGCAGCGATGCGCCGACGGACGCGGCTGGACCGTAGCCTAATCCGCCGCCGCCGTAACCGCCGAGAAATAGCCCCGGTTTGTCCCAGGTCCACAGCCGGCTCGGCCAGCCGCGAAAGGCGCCGGCGACCAAAAGCCAGTCTTCCTTTTTCAAAGCTTCCCAAATTTCCCAGGCCAGGCGCGGCGGCGAGATCGGTTTTTCGTCCCAGCGCTTCTTGAGATCGGCTTGCCAGCGCGCATGAACATCTTCGTGCTGCGCGGCCATCGCTTTGCGCCGGTCTTCGACCACGCTCTTGGAGAACTTTCCCTGCTTTTTGATTTCTTCGGCGAGCGCGGGAAGAAAAACCTTGGTGTTGGCAACGATCGGCAAATCCACCGGCGCGAGTTCCTGAAAGTCGCTGGTCCAGCTGCGCACAACGATATCTTTGAGCGTGACGTTGATCACTTTACAGCCGGGTTTGGTCGCTGGAACGTTGGCGTGAGTGTGGGGATCGGAGTGCACCAGCGCGCCGTAGAGATCGGTCATGTCCAGTCCCATGATGACATCGGCATTGGCGATCAAGTCGCGATTTCTACCGGTAAGGTTCAAGGAATGGGTGTTGGGAAAATTCAAGCGCGCCCCGAAATCGATCACCGGAATCGACAAAAGATCCGCGAGCGCCACCAGGCTCATGACCGCTTCGTTGTTCCGCCCGACATAGTCGGCCAGAATCAGCGGATTTTGCGCGGTCGCCAATAGCTGCGCCGCTTGCTTGATCGCGTCGTAGTCCGCCTGCAGCGGTGCCGCCGGGCGAAAGCGGTTCGGATCGGGCAGCGGTATTGCCTTGTCGATCGGCGCCTCCTGGTCGCTCACGTCGAAGCAGAGATAGACCGGCCCGCCGGGGTCGCTCATGGCGATGCGATAACCGCGCATGACCGATGACGGAAACGCCTCGACGCCCACCGGCTGGTCATCCCATTTGACGAAGTCGCGCACCAGATTGCCCTGCACCTGCGCCGTGTGAATCCAGTCGATCCAAGGACGCCGCTTGCTCGAATTCATCGGCCCGGTGCCGCCCATGACCATCACCGGCGTGTGATCGCACCAGGCGTTGTAAATCGCCATCGATGCATGCTGCAGGCCGACGACATTATGGACAATGGCGGGCATGATCTTGCCGGTCGCCTTGAAGTAGCCATGGGCCACCGCCACCGCGATCTCTTCGTGGCAGCAAAGAATCATTTCCGGGTTGGGCTTCGTCCCGCTTTCATAGTTGACCAACGAATCGTGAAGGCCGCGGAAACTGGAACCGGGGTTCAGCGCCACCGCTTCGATGCCTAATACCTTCATCAAATCGACGATTAGATCAGATCCATAGCGAGCAGCCATAAAACCTCCTGGAAGGAGAATGTAAACTATTCAAAGCCGGTCAAAAAAAAGGGCGCGCTAGCAGACTTGGATCGGTCCGTTAGCGCGCCATTTAAGTCACCTCGCCGATGCCGCTTTAGTGCACGGCAGGATGCGGAATATCGATGCCGTAAAGCTCTTTCACGTTGGTGTAGACCAATTTTTTGCGAATATCCGCAGGCAGGTGGCCCAAGTCGCGATCGATATATTTCTTCGATTCCGGCCAGGTCGAGTTGCCGTGCGGGTAATCGTTGGACCACATGCAGTTGTCCTGCCCCCACCACTCGAAATTGTGGCCGGCAACCGTGTCGCGGAAAAACGTGCCGTAGATTTGCGTCTTGAAATATTCGCTGGGATTCTTCGTGAACGGCGGCGGGTTCACCTTCTTGAAGCGGTTATAATAATAGTCCCACTGCTGCATCATAAACGGCATCCAGCCGATCTCGTTTTCAACGCTGACGAATTTGAGTCCGGGATAACGCTCGAGCACGCCGTAGAAAATCAACTCGAAAAAGTCGTCGATAATTTCCTTGAGCTTGAGATTGACACTGCCGCGATAAGCTTCGACGCCTGTGCGTTTATTACCGAAGACGGTGGTCTTATGATAGCCGTGCCCGGTCAGAATGTGCAGGTGCACCGGCAATTTCAAATCCTGCGACGCCGCCCAAAACTTATTGTAATGCTCCGAGTGCAAGGGCAAATCCGGATGAGGCGCCTGCCAGATCAGCGACCCTTTCAAACCAGCTTTAGCGCAGCGCTCCAACTCTTTCACCGCTTCGTCGATGTTGTAACAAGCAATTGCGGCAATGCCGATCAGCCGCTTGGGCGAACTGTTGCAGTAGTCGATCAACCAATCATTGTAGGCTTGGAAGGTGACCTCCTGCAGTTTAGCGTCATCCATGGCGTACTGGGGTAGCAAATAGGTGGGATAGAGAACTTCGGCAGAGAGCCCATCGGTCTCCATCTCTTTGATCCGCTGCGTCGGGTCCGAGCCGCCGGGATGGGTCTGAAAGCTACTCCCAACCTGGAGTTTGGGGAAACGCGGCACTTGGTCTTTGAACGCCTTGGGTGCACGCTCGACAATAATCTCCGACGGCTCCATCACGTGAGAGTCTGACGAAATAATAACTTCAAAACCTGCGTCGCTACCGTTGCCAGCCATATCGTTGTCCTCCTTGGGATGAATCTACGAATTTGGTCAATCGTCCCTATGGGATGGTCTACCACCATCGCCATTGAAGCGTCAAGATTCGCCAACGCTCGTAGATCTAACCCAACTGGATGAAAATGTTCGGACCCAAATCTAGTGAGATCTTCGCGCAGCTAAAGAGACGCACTTGGCGCCTCTTTAGCTTTCTTTCGCGGTAAGATTACTTTGGTTGCGACACAAGCCGGAGGTAAGGGCGCAACGCTTTCCAGCCCTGAGGATACTTCTTCTTGGCGTCTTCATCGGAGACCGAGGTCACGATAATAACGTCGTCGCCCGGTTTCCAGTTAACCGGGGTGGCTACTTGATGCTTCGCGGTCAATTGCATGGAATCAAGGACTCTCAGGACTTCGTCGAAGTTTCGCCCCGTGGTCATCGGGTAGGTCAGCATCAGCTTGATTTTCTTGTCTGGCCCGACGACAAAAACCGACCGCACGGTCTGATTATCGGCCGCCGTACGTCCCGCGGAGCTGCCAGGG
This sequence comes from Binatia bacterium, assembly GCA_035693605.1. Taxonomy (GTDB): domain Bacteria; phylum Desulfobacterota; class Binatia; order UBA9968; family UBA9968; genus DP-20. Next base: position 1,684 of record DASSGE010000968.1, on the reverse strand, counting down.
GTATCGGGGTGAATCATGTCATACAATTTCGCCACTTTGAGATCGGAATCGCCGATGATCGGATAATTCACCGCATGCCCTTGGGTTTCCTCGATATCTTTGGCCCACTTTGCATGATCGGTCACCGGATCGACGCTTAATCCGATGATTTTGCAATTACGCTTTTCGAATTCGCCTTTGAGGCGCGCCATGTAACCTAACTCAGTGGTGCACACCGGCGTAAAATCCTTAGGATGAGAAAACAAGATGGCCCAGCCGTTACCGATCCATTCATGAAAATTAATCTTTCCTTCAGTTGTCTCAGCGGTAAAATTCGGGGCTTCCTCGTTAATATGAAGTGCCATCGTCTAACCCTCCTTCAAAAAAATATTGTTGCTTTGATGCCTCGCCTCATCTGCAACACCTGCCCATGACTCACAGATCGAGACTAAATCAATCACGTTTCGCCGCGAAAATCATACTTGCACCTCGGCTAGAACAGCCCTTCTTTTTCCAACTTGCGCACCAGGCGATCATCGATGATCTCTTCGACCTTAATCTTGCGGATCTGCTCGCTGGTCCGGCCGAGCAGCCGCACGACGTTTCGCAGTCCATCGACGTTGGGATAAATCTTCTTATCATAGAGCGTGCGCATCATCTCGTATCCCGCTTGCGCATCCTCGACCTTTGCCAGACGCAGCTCCTTGGTTAAAATTTTGACCACCGCGGCTTTGTTTGCAGGATTGTTGATGTAGCTGATCGTCTCGACCATCGCCCGTAATGTCCGCTCAGGAATCTCCGGCGTGCGATCGAGCAGACTGCGTTTGGCGATCATCCCGAGGCCCTGGTAGGGAATTCCCATTTTCATCAGATCACCGAGCATGCGATAGCCCTGGCGCTCCAACTGCGCCCCATAGGCGTAGCCGAGATAGCCGCCGTCGATGATATTTTGCGTGATCGCCTGAACCAGCACCGACTGGTCACCGATGACGCGAAATTGAATATTGTCGCGTTCAGGCTGAAGCCCCCAGTGCTCCAGTGCCAGCATTGAAAACATCCACACGCCGCCGCCTATGCTCTGCACGCCGAGCCGTTTGCCCTTGAGATCGGCCGGCGTCTTAATGCTCGGGTTAACCATGAATGCGCCGTCGAGCTTGTTGATCAGCCCGGCGATATAGGCCAGATCCAGCCCGCCAGCCATGGCGCCGATGGAAGTCCCGGTCGCCGAGCCGACATGAAACTGCGTCTCACCGCCGGCCAAGGCCGACATGCCGACCTGGGCGTTGCGCACGTTGACAATGGTCGGGTCGATGCCATGTTTGTGAAAAATCCCCGCGTCCCGCGCCACCCAGAGAATGCCGCTGCGTTCGTTCAGTCCGCCGAAGGTATAGATCGCTTTATGCGGCGCTGCGGCGGCCAATAGTTTCATCGGATCCACAACGCTGTTAGTCAAAACCAATAGCGACAGCACATTCAGTAACCGGCTAAATGTCATACGCACCTCAATTCTTCTACTTATGTTTTCTCAGCTCGTATCGTCAAATAAGTTCTTTCAGCTCCGCCTCGGCCCTTTCCAGCCACAGTCCCATTTCCATTTCCCGCATCATCGCGGTCGCTGTACTGAGATGCTCCTTGGCTCGTTGCAAATCTCCTATCTGCCGGTACAGTTTGCCCAGACCGACGTGGCAATGCGCGATGAGCGGGC
>DASSGE010000967.1:0-6740 GCA_035693605.1 Binatia bacterium | reverse complement strand
CGATGACGGGCACATCCATCGGCGGTTGGGCGTATCCCAAAATTTCGCCGAAGGGATTCTGCTGCTTGCGCACGCCCGGTAAGATCTCGCCTTCGATGATGACTCCGGCATCGGCGGGGACCATAAACTTGTCCCCCCAAGTCGTGGACGGCGTCAGCCGCAGCGGTTCCTTCAAAAAGGCCGAAGCGGTCAGATAGTCGTTATTGCCCATGGCGGTCATGGCACAGGAGGATAGGTAAAATGCCGGATGATGGCCCAGTATGACGATAACCGGCGCGCGCAATTTTTTTTCCTCGTACTCACAAGCCATCGCTTCCAAGTGATGATGCTTGTGCGCCGAGAAGCTCATATGCTTTGGATCGTGGAACTTATTTTTCGTAAAAGTGATGTCGTAGTACTCCTGATCCAAACCCTTCATGGCGCAGGTCATGGTGTGATAGGGGCCGGCGTCGCCTTTCTGATGCATCGGCATCGGCAGCACTCTTAGGTCCGCCTTGTCGCCGGTCAAGACGACTTCTTTCACCGGTGCTTTTTCCGGGGCGATCACCTCAAGTTTCCCTTGTTGCTGTTCGAGTTTGGCGACTTCCAGGCTGACTTCCATGGGCGATTTGATATCGCCCATGTCGAGAGAGTCGGCGATATACTGTCGCGATACCCAGGGATTGTAGAACATCGGGAATTCGGATTTTTTGCCGTTCAAAGCAGGCACATTCTCGAACAAGACCATTTTGGGTTCGTTGCGGATATCCAAATGCTTCAAGTAGGCGACGGTTTCGTAGTTGTTTGCGTCGATAAAATTCTTTTCGCGAATCACCGCTCCTTCGCGTGTGGCGCCTTCTTTAGCGATGAAACTCGGCAAATCTTTGGCCATGGAATTCTCCTCTAAATTTATTTAACCGCTTAAAGTATCACTTTTAATTAGATGAATCGCCGCGGGAGTGCAAGGCAGCTAGCTGCTAATGAGTCCTTTAATAGCGCGCAGTTTGGGACCCCAGCCCGAATGGCAAAGCAGGTTGAGCAGGTGACGCATTTGCCGGGCTTTTTTCTTGCTCGCGGGGTACCAAGGAAACTCCTGTTTGAGTCCAAAGCGGTCGACGACAATGGTTTTTTGCTGGCAATACTTCTGAATGCCTACAGCCCCATGACGGTGACCGAAGCCGCTGTCTTTGCGTCCGCCCATGGGCGCCTCGAGAACAATAAAATTGACTAGGCTATCGTTGACGCAGACCGCGCCGCTCGTGAGTTCCTCGGCAAGCCTTGCCGCCGCCGCTTTGTCGCGCGAGTAGATGCTAGCGCTGAGGCCGTAGCGCGAATCGTTGGCGAGTCGGACCGCTTCTTCGGGGTCTTTGACCGCCATGATCGGAATTACCGGGCCAAATGTTTCCTCGGACATGACCTGCATCGAATGGTCGACATCGATGAGTACCGTTGGCTCGTAGTAGTAGCCGGGCAGGCGCGGATTGCGCCTGCCACCGGTGAGACTTTTTGCGCCTTTGGCACGGGCTTCGTCGACCTGTGCGGCAACCTTGTTCAACTGCGTTTCTGAAGTCATGCAGCCGATATCGACTTCGTCGCTGCATTGGCCTTGGCGGATGGCATTAACTCGGTTGACCACCTTGTCGACAAAGGCGTTATAAACCGGGGCTTCGACGTATACCCGTTCGATGGAGGTGCAGGCTTGGCCTGAATTCATCAGGGCGCCCCACACACAAGCGCCGGCCGCCCGATCCAGGTCTGCTTCTTTGAGGACGATCATGGGATCTTTGCCGCCCAACTCCAAAGACACCGGAATCAATCGATCCGTCGCGCGATGCATGACCCGTTTGCCGGTTTCCACGCTGCCGGTGAAAGCGACCATATCGGCATGGTCGACAAGCGCTTCTCCGGCGTCACCGTAACCGACAACAACTTGTAACACGTCTTTGGGAAAGCCGGCCTTGGCGGCCAAATCGGCGCCGAAAAGCGCAGACAGTGGAGTCAATTCCGAAGGCTTGATGACGACTGCGTTACCCGCCATCAATGCCGGCAGGGCTTCGCCCAAGGTCAACGTCAAGGGAAAGTTCCATGGACTGATGATACCGATGACGCCGAGCGGCGCGTAGGTGGAATAAACTTTCTTAGCTTTTACCAGGGGAAAACTGGGTGAGATGTTTTGCCGCCGCAGATAGCGTTCCGAGTTCTTGGCCCAGGCGCCCATGGCATTGCACAAATAGAAAATTTCATTGCCGTAAACTTCGTCGCGCGGCCGGCCGGTTTCGCTGGTTAAAATATCGGCAAGCCTTTCGCCATCGTCGAGCAGCAAATCACGGAGCCGATAGAGCAGACGGGCACGCTCGGCAAAACTTGTTTTTTGCCAGCTCGACTGCGCCTGGCGAGCGCGTGCAACCGCCGCACCAACTTCGACTGGCGTTGCGATAGTCAGCTCTTGGATTAACTCCAGAGTGGCGGGATTACGAACTTGAATCATAGCAGTCATGAGGGAGCAAAGTATCAGAGCTCTGGAAAAAAATCTTTAGCTATCGTGAAACTAACCCGCTTCTTATTTCGAGCCGGGCGGGCAGTGCGGCTAGGATCGAAAATCTACACCATGGTCTGGCCGCCGCAGATGTTCATTGCTTGACCGGTTATGCCACGGGCGGCATCCGAGGCCACGTAGGCGACTAGTTCCGCGATCTCGTCGGCCTCAAGAAACCTTCGTATAGGGACGGCGGCGACCGCCTGGGCTTTGAATTCCTCCGCGGTGATGCCTTGAAGCTTGGCGGTTTCATTGATGCCCAAGTTAGCCATCTCCGTGTCGACCCAGCCCGGACAAATGGTGTTCACGGTGATGCCCCGGCTGACAATTTCGAGGGCCAATGCTCGGGTAAAGCCGATCATACCGTGTTTGGTTGTGCAGTATGCTGTGTAGCCAGGAACGCCGAATTTACCAAGCACTGACGAGATATTGATAATTCGCCCGCCAGCCTGATCGGGGATATGACGGAGCACGGCCTTGGTGACTAGATACATTCCATTCAAATTTGTATCGACAATGTCGTACCATTTCGAGTCGTCTTTATCGCTCATCAGGCTCAACGCGGAGATGCCGGCGTTGTTGATGAGAATATGAATCGCTCCCAGCTGAGCGACAAGCTCCGTCACCCCACGCTCGACATCGGCTTTGACTCGAACATTCATAGGTATCGGCAGAACGGTTAAGCCTAGCTGCGCGAATTCCGCTGCGACGCGGTGGAGTTGATCGCGATTGCGTGAAGCGATGGCGACCATGGCACCATTTTTGGCCAATTTCATCGCGATGGCTTTGCCGATACCCGTTCCTCCTCCGGTAACGAGCGCGACTTTGTCCTTTAACATGGCCTAAGAAATCCCTCCTTATTCTAAGTTAAGTAGCTGGTGTTGCAGCGGAATTCAATCCGGAATTGGCTAATTCGTGGATTGGCAGAGGACGCCTAACAGTTGATCTAGTAAATGGTATCGATATTGCTGAGCTAATTTGGGCGTTCCAATAATATTCTTTACAGCTTTCTCGACCCCATACTAAAATCGTTTCGATCAATTGCATAGGAGTGTGACTCATGGACATTACGGAACTGTTGGGCTTCAGTGTCTCCGAAGGTGCATCGGATTGCCATCTGAGCGCGGGCGAGCCACCGATGATACGCATTGATGGCGATCTTAAAAAACTCGATCATCCGGCACTCACTCAGGAACAGGTGCACGCGTTGGTTTATGACATCATGAGCGATGGTCAGCGCAAGACCTTCGAAGAGACCCATGAGTGCGATTTTTCATTTGCGCTCGCGGACAAAGCGCGTTTTCGTGTCAATGTCTTCATGCAACGCAAAGGTGAAGCGGCGGTATTTCGAACCATCCCAACAAAAATCTTGACCATGGAAGATTTGGGACTGCCGGCGATCTTCAAACAGCTTTGCGAAAAAGAAAAAGGCCTGATTCTTGTCACTGGACCAACCGGTTCCGGTAAATCGACGACATTGGCAGCGATGGTCGATTATCTTAACTCAAGCTTTGAAGGCCACATTTTAACGGTTGAAGATCCAATCGAATTCGTCCATCAGTCGAAGAAATGTCTGGTCAACCAACGCGAGCTGGGACCGCATACGCAGTCGTTCTCGAATGCGCTGCGCGCAGCGCTGCGTGAAGACCCCGATATCATTCTGGTCGGCGAAATGCGCGATCTCGAAACCATTCAACTCGCCCTGACTGCCGCGGAAACCGGTCACATTGTTTTTGGTACTTTGCATACTTCGAGCGCGCCCAAGACCGTTGATCGCGTCATCGACGTTTTCCCGCCCAACCAACAAGCGCAAATTCGCGCCCAGTTTGCCGAGTCCATTGAAGCGGTTATTACCCAAACCTTGCTCAAGAAGAAAGCCGGTGGCCGGGTGGCTGCCCATGAAATCATGACCGGGACGACCGCGGTGCGTAACCTGATTCGCGAAGGTAAGATCCACCAGCTGCCCGGCACGATGCAGGTGAGCCAGAAGGACGGTATGCAGACTATGGACATGGCGCTGCAGACGCTGGTTACTCGCGGCTTGGTTACACGGGAAGAGGCGCAATCGAAAAGCATGAACCCCAATCTGTTCGGTGCCGGTCCTGCCGCGGTAGCGGGTGGGCGATCGTAGGGTTGTCAGACGAGTTACGGAGGACGAGTGGAATTTCAGGAAATGTTCAAGAAAATGGTTGAGATCGAGGCTTCCGATCTCTACCTGACCGTGGCACGACCGCCGATGTACCGTGTTGATGGAAAGATTCAAGCGATCGGCGATGAGAATTTCACGCCGGAAGATCTGGTAGCCCTGGCGGATGCCATGATGTCGGAAAAGCAGCGCCGGGAATTTACCCAGACGCTTGAAATGAATCTCGCCCAATCATTGCCCGGAGTGGCGCGGTTCCGAGTCAATATTTTGACCCAGAGGGGTTCCGTCGGAATGGTGATCCGGCGTATCAAGGCCGACGTGATGTCGCTCGACGATATGGGACTGCCGTCGATCTTGAAAGACATCACCATGACCAAGCGCGGCCTGGTATTGGTGGTGGGAGCTACCGGTTCCGGCAAATCGACTACTTTGGCGGCGATGATTGACCATCGCAATAGCAACGAAGCCGGTCATATCATTACCATCGAAGACCCCATCGAGTTCGTCCATCGGCATAAACAATCGATAGTGACCCAGCGCGAAGTGGGTAGCGATACGCATAGCTTTCAAGCGGCGCTGAAGAACACTTTGCGCCAAGCGCCGGACGTTATTCTGATCGGCGAAATCCGCGACACCGAAACCATGGAAGCGGCCATTACATTCGCTGAGACGGGACATCTCTGTCTCGGCACGTTGCATTCGAACAACGCCAATCAGGCAATTGAACGGATCATGAATTTCTTCCAGCCCGAGCGCCATGCGCAAATGTATTTGCAATTGTCGCTCAACTTGCGCTCCATCGTTTCGCAGCGATTAATCCCTTCCGTGGAGGGCAAGCGCGTTGCGGCGTTGGAGATTCTTATGGATACCCCGCGGATCAAGGATTTGATTAAGCGCAGCGAGGTGGACTCGTTGAAAGAGGCCATGGAACAGGGGGTTCAGGAAGGTTGTCAGACCTTCGATCAGGCGCTTTTCGCGCTTTACCGCGATGGCAAGATCGCACTGGACCAGGCCCTCGTCAACGCTGACAGCGCCAATAATTTGCGTCTCAAGATCAAGCTCGCGGGACTCAAAGTCGATGAAGAACCGATAGCCGCTGACGGCGAGACCCGCAAGAGCGAACCATTGCAGGCCGCCGGTGGTTTTCGTTTGCGCCGATCGTAATCGTCGCCATTCTGCCGCCGACGGAAATGGCTCAACCTTGTCGTTGGCAAGCCGCGGCTCCGGAAGTCTAACTCTCCTATTATAAATGCGGTTGGAAAAAATCTGCTCATGCCACTTTGCACCGAGGGCGGGCCTGCGATATTACTGTGTGCAAAGTAGGAGAATGATGACCGCAGTGTGGCTCAATTGTAAATCGTACCGCGACGATGGAGCTGGCTTTCGATGGCATTAGTCGGAAACTATTCCGGGTTGCTTCGACCCGTAGGACAGATTCTGGAGTCTCTCCGCATTGACTACTTTTATCTGCAGCTTGAAGACGCTGGGGTTTCCGTACGCGGTCAAAAGCTGGAAGCTCCCAGGGAACCAACCCCGCCGCAGGCGCTCTCGCTTCGAGTCGTGTGGCATTCGCTGCGTGGCAAGAAACCAGAGCCGATTGAGGAACCGCAGCCGTCTTCAGGCGTCGTCGAGCTCAACTACACTCACGACGATCTTGGGCGCGTAGATGACGAAGCCAAATCCCGGCGAGTCGGTGCTGGCGGGCGGCCGGAAGCCCATGCGCTTTCGCAGCTTCTTCGCGCCGTCGGTGGTGTCGTTGACCAAAAACAGGGACGGCTCATTTCCGTTAGTAAGGAAGGCCAGGACTATACGGTGGAGTACGAGTCGACACTGAAGCAGAACGTCGTGGAGAAGTTTACTGCCGCATCGTTATATGATTTTTGGGTGAGAATGTATCTGCGCCGACGAGACCGCAGCTAGGCTATAGATACTCCGATAGCTTTTCCAGAATAGAGTCCTCAAACGAGCCCGAAAAAGTCGCTACGCCCCGCGGCCTAGCGACTCTTGTTTACTTATTTTTTGACGAGAATAGTCCCATTAACTTGGCGATGGGATCATAAAATCGATCGACGACACGTT
>DASSGE010000966.1:0-2016 GCA_035693605.1 Binatia bacterium | reverse complement strand
AACTTCGTGCCTTGGTGGTGAAAATCCGAGAATCAACCTTGAACCTTTGAACTTTTGAACGTTGAACCGCGCGCGCAGCGCGCGAAAGGAGACAAGAATGCACGGCGGACAAGCAATGTTGAAGGCGATCGAACGCAGCGGCATCGATTTTATTTTATCTTCCCCGGGATCGGAGTGGCCGCCGATGTGGGAAGCGCTCGCCGAAGCGGCGGCGCGCGGCGCCAAAAAACCCAAGTACGTCAACTGCCGTCATGAAGCGGTCGCGGTCGCCATGGCCGCGGGCTATACCAAGGTGACCAATCGCCCCCAGGTCGTCATGCTCCACGCCACCGCCGGGCCGCTCAACGCCGCGATGACGCTGCGCGCGGCGCTGCAGGAGCGCACGCCGATGGTGATCATCAGCGGCGAGATCGCCGCCTACGGCGAGAACACCAAGGTCGCAGATCCCGGCGGCCAATGGCTGCACGACCTTACCGACCTCGGCGGCTCGCCCGATCTTTTGCGCGGCTGCGTCAAGTGGGCCGATCGGATTGCTTCTGCTGAACTGCTCGGACCGACCATCGAACGCGCCGTGCGCATCGCCATGGAACCGCCAATGGGACCGGTGCTGATCGGTATCCCGTTTGAGTGCATGATGGAACAAGTCAACGACATCGATCACGGCAAGGCCAATGAAGTGTCGCGCGCCCACACCGTGGACGATACCAGCATCGACAAGGCACTGACCCTGATCGCCGCAGCGAAAAATCCCATCGCCCTCACCGAGCATGTCGGCGGCGATCCGCGCGCCGTCGAGCGTTTCGTCGAGCTGTGTGAACTCTTCGGCATCCCGGTGATGGAAACCTATCGGCCGGCATTCATGAACTTTCCGCGCACTCATCCGCTTTACTTGCATCATGACGCGAAAGCCGTCGATGCCGCGGATTTGATTTTGATGGTCGACGCCGTGACACCGTGGTATCCCGCGAGCAAGACGCCCAAGAACGCCAAAATCATTTCCATCGCGGATGAGTTTCCCAACTCGCGGCTGCCCTACTGGGGCTACAATGTCGATCTCGCGCTGGTCGCGCCGCCGGCATCGACTCTCGGACAACTTGTCAAAAAAGCCAAGGCGTCGGAGCAAGTCGCCGCCAATCGCGCCAGTTATGAAGCGCGTTCCGCGCGCACACGCGAGCAGCACGACAGTTACTTCGGCAAACTGAAAGACGAAGCGCAGAAGCACGCCAACGACCAGCCGATTGATCCGCGCTGGGCGGTGCACGCATTGGGCCAAGCGCTGCCGGCCGATTCGGTGATCTCGGAAGAGACGACAGTTTACCGCGGCCTGATCCAAGAATTAATTCCACGCGATCAAGCGCAATCCTATTTCGCCCGCATCACCGGCGGACTCGGCGTCGGCTTGAGCTACGCATTAGGCGTGAAGCTAGCGATGCCCGATCGGCCGGTCTTCGCGCTGATTGGCGACGGCGCATTTCATTACAACGCCGTGCCGTCCTGTCTGGGTGTCGCCGAGGAATACGGCCTGCCGATCCACTGCGTGATTTTCAACAACGGCCGTTATCTATCGATGGAAACCAGTTTGATCAAATATTTCCCCGATGGTTCGGCGAAAACCACCGGCGTCCATTTCGGCGCCGAGATCGGCCCCCGGCCGGACTATCAGCACTATGCCAAGGCTCACGGCGGCGAAGGCTTCCGGGTGACCAAACCGGGGGAAATCAAGAACGCCGTCGAGCAGGCGTTGAAGTGCGAGAAAGAAAAGAAGCTGACGGTGATCGATCTGGTGCTGAGCGATTTGAATCCAAGGTGAGCAGCGCTCAACGCACCTCCGGCGTCGAGACGACGCGCGCGGGTACCGCCGGCAACCGACTACGAGAGCGGTCACGCGGCTTGGAATCTCCACAGTCGACAAAAGCTAGATCGCGCGAAGTCGACGACGACGTGTTCCAAGCGCCGCTAGACGGCGTTTGCCCGGCTTGTAGCTCCGGATGTAACCGGCAGTAAACGAGCAATCGA
>DASSGE010000965.1:0-3299 GCA_035693605.1 Binatia bacterium | reverse complement strand
CGCGTCGATAGCGGTCATGATCTCCCGGGCAAGATCGGCGATCGGCTTTTGATCGGCATACTCCGGTTTGACCACATCGAAATATTTACCATCGGGGACCATGCGATTGGTCGGCGGCACATCGTCTTTGGGAATGTCGATCCGCCGCGAGTTGGGCGGATCGTCGACGTCGCCGAGTTTTTGCAGCGCGATCTGCCCGCGGCGGGATAGGAACCAATTGACGAAAACTTTGGCCGCGTTGGGATGTGGCGCCTGATTCGGAAAGCTCAGCGAGCCGCCGCCGGAAGAGAAACTGGAGCCTTCCTTCCACCGGGTCGTGTCGAAGTCCTCCACGGGAAGTCCCTGGTTCTTCGCGCGCATCGAATCCTTGCAACCAAAGCAGATCGCGTAGCGCCCCTGCGCCAGCCAGTCGGTCATCTGGCGGAAATTCTTGGCGAACTGAATCTCCATGGTCGCGAAGAACTTTTTGATGAACTCCGGACCCAGTTCAGGATTGTAGTAAAAAAACTGCATGGTGCCGCCGAGCCCGCCGTCGCGCAAATCGAGCGAGACGATTTTGCCGCGCCACTTGGGCTGGGCGACGTCCCAGTAGGATTTGAATTCCTTCGGATTGACCATCGTCGTGTTGAACGCCAGCTGCGCGTCGCTGGGGCTGGCGAGGTAGGCGAATATATATTTCCCCTCGCCGTCCGCGTAGCGATGCTCCTTGCCGTACCACTTCGACTCATCGACGACTTCAGGCAAGCTGAGCAGGGGCTTGATCGGGTCGAGCGCCTTGCTTTTATAAAGAATATTATAATTGCCACCCGGACCGCCGCTGTAAACATCGGCGAGATATTTGCCCGCGCGCCGCTCCGACATGAGCCGCGTGGTCAGCTCATTGCCCCGCCCGGTCACCGACACGACGTTGATGCCGGGAAACTCCCGTTTGAAGTCCTGCAGCAAGCGCTCATAACGATAGATATAAACGTTGACCTGTCCTTCCTTCTTGGCGGCAGCGAGTGTCTGTTCCCAATCCTTTTGCCAGTCTAACTGGGCGGCCGGAGCGCGGCTCACCGATAGCGAAACCAAAATGGCAAGACTCATTGCTACGAACGTTCTGTTCTTAAACATGCTCACCTCTCTTGATCTCAAGCATCGACATTGATCCGTTCGTCGAATCGAATCAAGAAGGGCGCGGTGTTCGCGCCGCGACATTCAGATTCGTCCTAGATGCGATTCACCGTCAATGAGATGTCATCATCGAGCCGAAGTTTTCTTGCTAAACGAGTTGACCGGCTTGAACGGAGCATGGCGATTGAACGATTTGAACCAACTCCTACTTATAGAGCTCATCGATAAACCCCGAATGGTCCAACGCCCTTAGATAATGCAAATCCCATAACGCCAGCGGGCTGTGTTCTTCCGCCTCGGGATTTTTCAAGCAGCAGAGTTTATAAGCATTGGCCACCGCTTCATGCTCGGGATAGGGCTTGGGCGCGAGTTTGGCGACGCTGCGGTATTGAACGTTCTTACACTCGGGCTCGCGCTTGCGCAGCCCCTCGAGGATCGCTTCCGTCTCGCCGCGGCGTGTGCGCGCGAAGTGAATGCCCATTACCTGCGCCTTCACCAATCGCTCCGCCAGCCCCTCTTTTTTTTGCAAAGTGGTTAGCGTCGCGGTTAGCGTCGGCCCGTTGATCATCGGCAACCGGTCCAGCGCCAGCACATGCATGCCCGCCTGTTGGAATTTATCGCTATTGCCGGAGACGAATATCGCGTCGACCTTTTTCGACTTGAGCACATCCATTTGCATGGCTTTGAACTCGTTGTTGGACTCCGACAGCTCGACCCATTCGACATCGTTCAGTTTTAACCCGCCGCGCATGACGAAAAGCATATGATTGCCGCGCGGATGATGATAGCCGCCGATGGAATCCACCAGCGTCGTGTCGCCGATGCGCTTGCCGCGCAGGTCGCCGATGTCCGTGATCGGAAAGTTCGCCACCAGCGTGTCCCGCGTGTCGTTGGATGGCGAGGTCAAACAAACGATCGGCTTGCCGCGCTTGACCAGAAGATAGGGGGAAATATGGTTGCCGGAGACGAAATCGACATCGCCGCCGAACAACGCCTTCTCAGCCGCCTCCGAACTGTCGCAGAACTCGAAACTAACCCTGAGCCCGTTCTGCCGCCAAATCCCGGCCTTCTCCATTACCTCCCAGATAGGAAGATGCGAATGGGAGCGGTAGAAGCCGCGGATTTCCATCGTGTCAGACTCGGACATTTTACTTTCCCTCCGTTTTATCTTGTTCCCTCGCCCGGAAAGCGGAAAAGGGCTAGGAGATACATCTTAATGGTCGACGTCTAGTCGCCCATTAACCTCATTCTTCTCACTGCGGAAGAGGATTTATACCAGGAACTTTCTACTCCGAATTTATCCGCCTGTTGCGCTCATTGCGGCCAATTCTTCATTTGCCAAACTTCTTTCTACGTGACCTTTGTGCTCTTTTCCTACTTCAGAATCTCCCCCAACAGCTTCTGCACCGGCTCGGGATCGAGAAAGCCGATCACTTCGTAGTGTTTCCCAGCAACCCGCTTGCCGTCAGGCAGCACGTCATCCTTCGGGATATCGGTGCGCATTGAGTCGGACGCCTCCACTTCCTTGACGTTCATCACATGCTGCCAGGTGCTTTGCCCCTGCCGCGATAGATACCAGTTTATGAAAACCTTTGCCGCATTCGGGTGCGGCGCTCGGTTAAGCAGAGCAATGACGCTGCTGCCGCCGCCGCCAATGGTGCCGCCTTCTTTGAGTTTGTCCGGCGGCAGATCATCCACGGGCAAACCCTGCTGCATCGCTTTATCGATCTCTCGGCACAAATGACACAGCGGAAACTTGCCGGTTGCCAGCCAATTGGTCCCCTGGCGCCGATCGCGGAATAGCGTGATATCGGTTTCGGTGTAGAACCGCCGCAGGAATTCAGCGCCCAACCCAACGCGGTGGTAAAGTATCAGCACCGGGGTCGCCAGGGCGGCGCTGCGCGGGTCCTGGCCGAGAAGTTTTCCCTTCCATTTGGGCTGGAGCAGGTCCCAATAAGATTTTATCTCGTCTGCCTGCACCAATTTGGTGTTGTAGGAAAGCCCGGTGCTGACGATCGTGCCCTCGAACATGAACAGATACCTGTTCTCCGGATCGGCGTACCAATGTTTCCCGCCGTACCACTTCGAGGTATCGGTAACTTCAGGAAGGATAAATGCCGGAGTGATCGGATCGAGGATCTTGTTGAGATAAAGCATGCGCGGCCCGTTGGGTCCGCTGGCGGTAA
>DASSGE010000964.1:0-7949 GCA_035693605.1 Binatia bacterium | reverse complement strand
GGCGCAGCGGGCAGCCCGGTTGACGCACCACCGCAGGCGCAGCGTGCTGATGGCCCGCCACAAGAAATGACTTCGCTGGCCGATCCGACCAAGGCAACTGTCAGCAAGATCCCTGAACAATTTTACACCTGGTTTTGGGCGACGGTGTTGGCCTCCGGATTATTGCTCGCGGTTTATTATTGGCGCCTGGACGGCGAGCAGTTTGAGATTCTCAAAGAGTTGGTTTCGTCGGTAGTACCGCTGGGCGTGCTGACAATTATCGTCCTTGCAGTGATTTTGTTCGGTATCACGACGGCAACCGAGTCGGCGGCAATCGGCGCGCTGGGCGCGCTCTATTTGGCGGCCATGGCGAAGTTTCCCCGCTCGGTGGCGTGGTGGAGTTTGGTCGGTGCGGTGATCGGAATCGCCTCGGGTTTGCAGCGTGGTGAGTTTGTTCCGCTGCTGGTAGCCGGTTCATTGAGTGCTACTTTCTTCGGTACCGTTTTCCCATGGGCGTTCGGCCTGCGAGCGTCGATAGAGTTGCGGCGCAATCTCAATGAAGCGGTTTTTTTGACGGCAAAAACCACGGCCATGGTCTGCTGGCTATTTATCGGTTCGGCGCTGTTCTCCAGCGTTTTTGCATTGCACGGCGGCCAAGGATTGATCGAGCGCTGGGTGCTCGGCATGAATCTATCGCCGCTGGGATTTTTGTTCGTCTCGCAACTGATTATTTTCCTGCTCGGCTGGCCGTTGGAGTGGACTGAAATCATCGTGATCTTCTGTCCGATATTTATTCCACTATTGGGCCATTTCAATGTCGACCCTATTTTGTTCGGCACCATGGTTGCAGTTAATCTCCAAGCGGCGTTTCTGTCGCCGCCGGTGGCGATGTCGGCATTTTATCTTAAAGGCGTGTCGCCGTCCCACGTAACGCTCAATCAAATCTTCGCCGGCATGATGCCGTACATGCTAATCGTCTGTCTTTGTCTCGTGTGTATGTACATTTGGCCGGGCATGACATTGTGGCTGCCGGAGTTTTTGTACGGAAATTAAAGCGGTTCATAGCGTTCGAGTTGTTCAACCGCCGATCAAGCCGCACTCTCGATGATTTGTAAGTTATGGATCAAACCGATCTTCATTTGCTCTCGGCGTCGCAAGCGGCACGGCTGATTCGCGATGGCGTGATCAATTCGGAGCAGCTCGTCGCTGCGTGTTTGACGCATATTCATTCTGTCGATGACGACATTCAAGCCTGGGCATTTCTCGATCCCGACTATGCGCTGACCCAAGCGCGGGCGCTCGATCAGCTGCGCTTGAGTGGCCAGCCAATCGGACCGCTGCACGGTATTCCCGTCGCCATCAAAGACATTTTCGATACTGCCGACATGCCGACTGAGTACGGTTCGCCGATTCACGCCGGGCGCACGCCGTCTCGCGATGCCACCGCGGTGGCTTTGCTGCGTGGGGCGGGGGCGGTGATAATGGGTAAAGCGGTGACCACGGAGTTCGCTTTTCTCAGCCCCGGCAAAACCCGCAATCCGCATAACCCGGCGCATACGCCCGGCGGCTCTTCGAGCGGTTCGGCGGCGGCCGTGGCGGCGCACATGGTGCCGCTCGCCATCGGCAGCCAGACCGCGGGATCGACGATTCGTCCGGCGTCCTACTGCGGGGTCATCGGTTTCAAGCCCACTCACGGGCTGATCTCGCGCCATCGAGTCTCGCCGCTATCGCGGTCTCTCGACCATGTCGGGCTATTTGCTCGTACCCTCGACGACATCGCGCTGCTCGCCGAGCCGTTGGTCTCCTACGATGAAAATGATCCCGATACTCGGCCGCTCGCACGGATTCCGTTTTCGAGTATTTCCGTTGAAGAGCCGCCGTTGGCGCCGATGTTCGCTTTCATCAAGACGCCGATGTGGCAGCGGGCCGATGACGAGACCAAAGAAGGGTTCGCCGAGATCGCCGAGCAGCTCGGCGCTCAGGTCGAAGAAGTGGAGCTGTTTCCGTCGGCCCAAGACGCTTGGCAATGGCACCAGACGATCATGAGCGCCGAGGTGGCGCATAACTTCGAACGGGAATGGCAAAACCACCGCGAGTCGCTATCCGAGCAACTGCGCGGGCAAATCGAACGTGGCCTTGAAGTGCGCGCGGTGGATTACCAACGGTCGCTCAAACAGATTGTGCCGCTGCACGACAGCTTCGTCGAGCTTTTCGAGCAGCGTTACGATGCCATCCTGACGCCGGCAGCGCCGAGCGCGGCTCCCAAAGGGTTGGAGGCCACCGGTGATCCTGCGTTTTGCACCCTATGGACGCTGTGCGGCATGCCCAGTTTAAGCCTGCCGCTGCTGCAAAACAGCGACGGTCTGCCCATGGGCGTGCAGCTGGTCGGCCCGCGCGGTGGCGATGCGCGGCTATTGCGCACGGCGCGATGGCTTTCAAAAAAACTCGCTCAGGTTTAACCGTGGATCAAGTCGAGTACCGACAATGGACCATCGAGAATTGCATTCAGCGATCCCCAGCCTCGCGGCTTTCAACCGACATGACTCCAAGCGTGATAAGAACTTCGCACCAGCGGGCCTGATTCGATATGGCGAAAGCCAAGCTTGGCGGCGGCAAGTTTGTATTCAGCGAATTCATCGGGGTGTAGATAGCGCTCGACTTTGAGCAACTTCGGCGAAGGCTGCAAGTACTGGCCCAGGGTGACGATGTCGACGGCGTTGCGACGCAGCTCTTCGAGTGCGCTCATCACTTCGTCTTGAGTCTCGCCCACCCCTAGCATCATGCCGGTTTTGGTTAGCACTTCCGGCTGCAACATTTTGGCGGTCTTCAAAATGGTCACCGAACGTTCATAAGTGTGACCCGGGCGGACCTTGCCATATAACCGCGGCACGGTTTCGATGTTGTGATTCAAGATCTCGATGCCGGAATCGACGACGGTCCTAAGGGCAGCGAGGTTACCGTCGAAGTCGGGAATCAACAACTCGACTCGGATGCCTGGATTCAAACTCTTGATCCAAAAAACCGTCTTGGCGAAGTGGTTGGCGCCGCCGTCGGGAAGATCGTCGCGATTGACCGACGTGACCACGATGTGATTCAAGCCCAAGTCTTTGACCGTCAGACCGACATTGCGCGGTTCTTCTGGATCGAGCGCCAGAGGTTTGCCCTTGTCGATGGCGCAGAAGCGGCAGCCGCGCGTGCAGGTATCACCGAGAATTAAAAATGTCGCAGTCTTGTTGCCCCAGCACTCGCCGATATTCGGACAGCGCGCTTCCTCGCACACCGTGTGAAGATTTTTCTCGCGCAGCAAGTTTTTGAGCCGCAGGTAGTTAGGGTTTCCCGGTGCTTTTACTTTGATCCAATCGGGATGTCTTCGGCCCATAGAATTTAGAAGTTCAAATCGTTCAAGCCGGTCAAAGCGTTCAATTCGCCGGATGACGGAGTGGCTTCGACGAATTCGTGATAACCGAAAACGTCGGCGAAGTGATCGACAAACCGCTGTCGAACTTCGCCTAAACTCTGCTCGACGCCGAGCTCCTTTTGCATCGAAGTCACTTCCGCCCAGGCCAGGCCGCAGGGGATGATGCGCTTAAAATAGTCCAAATCGGTGTTCACATTAAGCGCTAAACCGTGGTAGGTGATGCAACGCCGCACGGCGATGCCGATGGCGGCAATTTTTCTGTCGTCGAGCCATATTCCCGTGTGCGGCGGGCGGCGCGTCCCGGCAATGCCAAAGTCCGCGAGCGTTTGGATCGTGCTTTGCTCCAAATTGCGCACATAGCGATGGACGTCTTTGCGCAGTTTCGAGCGTAGATCGATGACTGGGTAAACCACCAGTTGTCCAGGCCCGTGATAAGTCACGTCGCCGCCGCGGCTGGTGCGATGAACGGGAATCTGTCCAGCGGTCAAAACGTTGGCCTCGTTGCCACCGCGACCGAGGGTGTAGACGTGCGGATGCTCGACGAAAAGCAGGATGTCGGCGAAAGCGTCTTGCTGCTTCAGCGCGACGAGCTTCTCCTGCAGGTCGACCGCTGCCACAAAGTCCAGCGTCCGACAATTTTTCACCCATAAAGTCGACATCGATTGGTTAACTCTTATCTTCCCTCCTCCCCGGTTTCAAGGTGGGTTTGACGACCTGGTTTGACATCGTCGAGCAGCGACAGCTACAGTCGACCAACCTCAACGGAGTTTCTACGAACATGATGCAACTGGCATCCCACCCATCTTGGTTTGTCCGTAAAGATCTCGACGGTTTTTTTGGGTTGATGATCGACAATCTCATTCAGTTGATTTTGATCGTTGGGCTGTGCCGCGAGCTGATTCGGCTGCCCGATAGTTATATCTTCGGCAAGATCCTTCCGGGCGCGGCGATTTCAATTCTGGTCGGCAATTTTTTTTACGCCTGGCAAGCGCGCCGACTGGCCAGAGAAAGCGGACGCGAAGATGTCACGGCATTGCCTTACGGCATCAATACCGTGAGCCTGTTCGCCTTCGTTTTTTTCATCATGCTGCCGATCGTACAAGAGACCAAAGATCCGGTGTGGGCATGGAAGGTTGGCCTGGTCGCGTGTTTTCTCAACGGAGTGATTGAAATCCTCGGTGCTTTCGTTGCCGAGGCGGTGCGGCGGGTGACGCCTCGTGCCGCATTGCTTTCGGCTTTGGCCGGTATCGCGATTACTTTTATCGCGATGGATTTCACTTTCAAAATATTCGCGCAGCCGCTGGTGGCTCTGCTGCCGATGGCACTAATCTTCGTCGCGTACTTTGCGCACCAGAAAATGCCGCTGGGCTTGCCCGGCGGCCTTGTTGCGATCACGGTCGGGACCATCCTTGGCTGGGCACTGGGGTTGATGAATGGCAGGGATTTGACACTGCATGGCTCGTTATCCTTGCCGATGTTTACCGGTGACTCGCTCTGGGAAGCGCTCGTCCATCCGGCCTTTCTCAATTACTTTTCCGTTATCTTGCCGATGGGGATTTTCAATGTGGTTGGTTCGCTGCAAAATATCGAGAGCGCCGAAGCAGCCGGCGACCGTTACAAGACCTTTCCGTCGCTCATGGCCAACGGTATCGGGTCGGTGATCGCCTCAATGTTCGGGAGTGTGTTTCCAACGACAATTTACATCGGTCATCCAGGTTGGAAAAAGCTCGGTGCGCGCTCAGGTTACTCCTGGCTCAACGGCATTTTCATCGCGTTTCTGTGTTTTACCGGGACGATGCCCGTGGTGCTCGGTGTCATTCCTTTAGAAGCGGGGATCGGCATTCTCCTCTACATCGGCATTATCATTGTCGCCCAATCTTTTCAGGAGACGCCGAAAGAGCACGCGCCGGCGGTGGCGCTGGGGCTGGTGCCGGCGTTGGCAGGATGGGGTTTGATGATGGTCGAGACTGGGCTACGCGCCGCGGGAACGTCGCTCTTTACAGTGGGGCTTGGAAAATTCACTCACGAAAGCGTAGCAATTCATGGCATGATTTCGCTGGAGCGAGGTTTTATTTTCACCTCGATGATTCTCGCTGCCATCGGAGTGGCGCTGATCGAGAGAAAGTTTGCTCGTGCCGGGGTGTGGTCGGTCGTCGCGGCACTGCTTTCTGCCTGCGGTGTCATTCACGCCTACCTGCTCACAGCTGGTGGCATTACCAGCCGGTTTGGATTGATGGCAGCACCGGAATTCTTCATCGCCTATCTCGCGCTGGCGGTGATTTTTTTTGGCATCGGCTGGATAGCCAAGCGTCCGTGAGTGGCTTAGACCGCCGACGTGTCAAGTCGGGATCGCCCGGCCGCGATGTTTTTCGTACTGATCGCCGTTGATGTGGGTCACCTGCCAGGAGCCATCACAGTTACGGCGTAACCGGCTCAGCCCGCAGGGGTCCAGATGAAAATTGCGGTACTCGTTCAAGTGGGTTCCGGTGATGCGGCAGACAATGCCGACGATCGGGAAGTTATGGCTGACGACGACTATGGTATCCGACGCCTGATGACGCGCGACAATCTGATTCAGACCCCACCAAGCGCGCTCGGCGACATCGGCCAACCGCTCGCCGCCGGGCACTTGCAGCTCCGCCGGTTCGCTGCGCCAGCGCGTTAGAAAATCGCCATAGTTTTGTTTAATTTCGTTGAACGTCAGTCCCTCTAGATGGCCGTGATCAAGTTCGCGAATGCTCTCCTCAACGATCACGGGCAGCTTGTGATGCCCACCGATCATTTCAGCGGTGCGCCGTGCCCGCTTCAAATCGCTGGCGTAGACGCCGTGAATGGTTTCTTGGCGCAGTTGTTCGGCGAGCGTTTCAGCTTGGCGCCGCCCGACATCGCTCAGATCGCGATCGCTCGAACCCTGGCAGCGATGTTCCAGATTCCAGTCGGTGGCGCCATGACGCACTAGAACTACTTGCACATTGGTATCCCGCGAGCGCGTGTTAGCTCGCTTCTAAGAAATCGTTATTGAACTGGATTTTAGCTTTGGCCTTGAGACTTTCGAGGTACTTGGCCAAAGCGCGCTGACGGTTCTCGACGATAGCTTGCTTCTTTAAGAGCGCCTTCTCCTTTTCGAATTGTTCCATGTCGGCCGGCTGGCTCGCTTTGAAAGATAAAATGTAAGCGGCATCTTTTTGTGTATAAAGCTTGTCGGCTACCGGATTTTGCGCCGACAGCAATAGGCCGCCGCCGCGCAATTCGGCAAGGTCGCCAATTTTCGGCAGCTGGGGAGCGTTGCGTTGAAACCAGCCGGTGTCTTCGACTTTTAGATTGTTGGCGGCGGCGAGTTTGGCGAGATCTTTATCTTTCTTGAGCTGGTCGAGCAGGCCATTACCCTTTTGCAACGTTAGCTCGTAAGCCTTGGCTTCCTTGGCGCCCTTTTCAACTTGATCTTTGACACTTTCAAGGGGCGGCACCGCTGATTCCTTGCGTTGTTTGATGCGGAGGAAAATGTAGGCGTTATTCGCTTCGACGATTTGGCTGATGTCTTTCGCTCCAAGCCCGAAAGCGACTTTGTAGATGTCCTGATTCTGGCCAAATTCGGGAAGGATTTCTCCAGCGGCGAATAATTTGGTTTCTTTTACCGATACGCCGGTTTCTTGCGCCAGTTTGGAAAATGCCGTACCCGCCTGGGCTTCGACGCGGTCGTTGTCAGCGACCTTGCCGGCTTCTTTCTTCGCTTGTTCGGTCTTGAGGATCTGCGTGATCTCCGGCGTGGCTTCTTTCAAGGTGAGATTTTTTTCCTCGCGCACGTCGTCGATTTTGAAAATCTGCACACCGCCAGGAGTCTGCACAGGATCGCTGACATCGCCCTTGCCGATACCAAAGATCAATTTATCAATGTCCGGCGGCATCTGGCCTTGCACGACCCAGCCGACTTCGCCACCTTTGGCCGCCGTTGGGTCGGCCGATTGTTGCTTGGCTAACTGGGCAAAGTCTTTGCCGCGGCGCGCCTCTTTGACAATGGCTTCAGCCTTCGTCATCGCCGCTTTCTTCTCTTCGGCGCTAGCGGTGGGAGCGACGGCGAGGACGATGTAGCGTATCTTTGCCTCGCGGGGGCGGTGAAATTTCGTCTTTTGATTGTTTTGAAAATACTCTTCGATTTCTTTCCCACTTACTTGGGCATTGGCGGAGAACTGTTCAAACGGGTAGGTCAGATATTCGACTTGAATCTTGAGCGGTTCTTTCAATGACTCTTTGTTGCGTTCGTAGAATTTCTTGATGTCTTCGTCAGTGAGCTTGACTTGGGAAACGACGTCGTTGACCGATAGTTTGACGTATTGCAGGTCGATTTTTTCTTGGTCGAGCCGGTAGCGTTCGCGTACTTCGGCGTCGCTGGCCTGAACCGAGTCGAGAATAATGCTGTAAAGCCGTTGTAACGTGATTTGGTTGCGTTGGTCCTCTTCGAATTGCGCCGGTTGCAGGCGATTAGCCTGCAAAATTTGTAAGTAGCGCTCTTTATTAAAACGGCCAGCGACTTGGAATTCCGGTACCTTCGCCA
>DASSGE010000963.1:0-10102 GCA_035693605.1 Binatia bacterium | reverse complement strand
TCGACGGTTTGGACTCGGGTTTGATGCGCATGCTGCGGACGATGTTTCAGGAGCCCCATCCGGCCGAAGATGTACGGCTGTACAATAGCCCCGCGGACACCACATTGCGCAATCCCGGCCTGCTCGCGCCGCCCGGACAGGCGTTGAAATCACTCGTCTATAAATGGACTGCAACGCGGTGCGCGCTGGCGGAAATGCTTGCCGACAGCGCCAGCCCATTCGACGGCCGCTGCCTGGAGTATCGCAATCCGGTGACCGGGGGCGCCACGTTCCCGACGTTCTCCTGCTGGATCCAAATGCTCGACGCCAAGCAAGAGACCGCCGAGCATCGCCACACCTCCAATCAGCTTTATTACGCCGTGGAGGGTAGTGGCGTGTGCGAAGTGGAAGGCGAGAAGCTGGTCTGGGAAGCGGGGGATTTTTTCGTCGTGCCCAATTGGTCCTGGCATCGCCACAAGAACGGCTCTGCCGCCCCGGCGGTGTTATTTTCCACCACCGATCGGCCACTGCACGAAGCGCTCGGCGTTTATCGCGAACAGAGCCGGTGAAATCGACCCACCCGATGACCGAACAAGAACGCGCTTACAACTCAGCAGACTTCGCCGCCGGGGCGAGCGCCACCAATCCCGGCGAAACAATGCCGGCGCAGGTGGGCGTCGCTGCGCCCGAGTTCGAAGCGCCGACGCTGGATGGGACGATAATCCGGCTGAGCGGCTTTCGCGGTTCGAAACACGTAGTCATGATGACCGGCGCCGTGACCAGTCCCATGTGTGCCTTTGAAGTGCCGGCGCTGAACGCTCTCCAAGAGGAATTTGCCGATAAAGATTTCGCTTTCATGCTCCTTTACACCCGCGAATCGCATCCGGCGGAGAATTACCGCGCGCATGAGAGCTTCGCGCAGAAACTTTCTTATGCCGGTGAATTGCTGCGGCTGGAAGATGTCCGCTTACCGATCATCGTCGATCATCTCGATGGCCGGATCCATCGCGCCTACGGGGTTTGGCCCAACGCCCTGTTCGTGATTCACAAGGACGGACGGTTGGTGTTTCGCAGCAACATGGCGAACCATGATGAGCTGCGCCAGTTCTTAGAAGATATTGTCGCCGCGGATCGAACGGTCGCCGCCGGGCGGGTGGTGCACTTGCAATACTCCGAACGGGTAGTGGCGCATGAAGCCGATCAACCGACCCATCGGCGCGTCTACGAACGCGCCGGTCCCAAAGCGTTTGAGGACTATTGGGGTAAACGACCGCAACATCGTGACCGGTGGCCTTGATCATGAAATATTTTTTTTCGCTATTTTCGCGCCGATCCGCGCGCCGTTTTCTCTCGGCGTTTGTCCTCTCTACAGGACTTGCTTCAATCGCCGACGCGGCCACTCGCGATCTGGAGAAAATCCGGATCGGCTACTCGGTCGGCGGGCTGATTCCCTTCCCGTTGATCGTCGCCAAGGAAAACCGCTTTTTCGAGCAAGCCGGCTTCGACGTCGAGATGATCAATATTCCGCCGACCATCGCGGTTACGGCATTGATCTCGGGCGACATTCAATACGTGATTTTTGCCGGTACCACGCTCAACGCAGCGGTGCGCGGCCTGCCGGTCAAGCTGGTGATGGTTTACAACGACCGGCCGTTATTTTCCTTGATGTCGCGGCCCGAGATTCGTTCGATCAAAGAGCTCAAAGGCAAAGTGCTGGGCGTGGCGACGCTGACATCGGGAGAATCGTTTTTGTCGCGCCGTTTGCTCAAGGATGCCGGCATCGATACCGACAAAGAAATGACGCTGCGCGTCATCGGCAACACTCCGGACCGCTTTCAAGCGCTACGCGCCGGCGCGGTCGACGCGACAACTCTGACGACGCCGGTCGATATCCACGCCGAACGGACGGGACTGCGACGGCTTGCGTTCATGGGCGACAGCTTGGAGAGTATCAACGGCGGCTTCGGCGTTTCAGACCGGTGGCTGCAGCAACGGCCGGATCAAATCAGAAAAATGATCGCCGTGGCGTTTCGCGGGATGGCTCATGCCCGAGCGCAGCGCCAGGAATCGATCGCGCTGATCGCCGCGAAATGGAAGCTCGAGCGCGAGGTCGCTGAAAAAGCTTTCGAGCTGACGATCAAGACCTGGTCGGATAACGGCACCGCCTCGGACCAAGCGCTGCAGATGGGCATCGAGGAAAGCCTCAGACTTTCCAACGCCAAACAATCGGTGCCGATCTCGCGAGTGGCTGATTTTGCCTTGGCGCGGGAAGTTTACCGTGAGTTGAAAGGGAAGTGAGGAAGCGGCATATCTCCCGCAAGGGCACAAAGACGCAAAGGGGCCACTTAAACAAGGGAGATTTTCTCCCTTCGGTCGAAATGACTCGGCTTGGAAGTGTGCTTTTACGGGAGGAATCTCCGAGTCAAGAACCAACATGGCGGATGACGAATCCAATTTGAAACCGACGCGGATGCTGACGCATCCGCACACTACGCGGTCGCGCCTGATGCTCGAAGTCGCCTCGGCGCTGGTCAACCGTCGCGATTGGCCGCTGCTGCAGGCGCGCGTCAGTTTGCGCGAGCAGGGCAGCGAAGACTGGCCGGTCAATTTATTCGGCAGCGACAGCCCGGCGACAATCCATGAAGTGGCGACGGGCAAAGTTCAATTCGCCATGATCAATCCCGGCATGATTCTCAAACTGGCGGCCTTGGGCAGCGCGCCGTTCACCGAGGCGATACCGCTGCGCATCATTGCGGTGCTGCCGGCGTTGGACCAAATGGTCTTCGCCGTCAAACACAAGAGCGGCTTGAAAACGATCAGCGACATTCGCGATCAGAAATTTCCCCTGAAGCTCTCCTTGCGTGGCCAGCCGGATCACTCTCTGCAAGTCATCATTGACCATGTCTGCGCCGCCGCGGGTTTCACGCTCGACGACATCGTGTCCTGGGGCGGTGAGGTGAGATTCGACGCCGGCATGCCCTACGGCCAAAACCGTATCGGCGCGGTCCAACGCGGTGAGATCGACGCGATCTTCGACGAGGGTGCCAGCGCCTGGGGCAATATGGCGCTGGAATTGGGCATGACGTTTTTGTCTTTGCCTGAATTGGTCTTGCAGCGCCTGGAAGCGGTTGGCCTGCGGCGCGGCGTGATCGAGAAAAAAAGCTTTCCTAAGCTTGCAGCCGACGTGCCGACACTCGACTTCAGCGGCTGGCCGATTTATACCCTCGCCTCCACGCCGCACTCACTGGTGCGCGATTTTTGCCGCGCCCTGGAAGAAAGCAAGGCGCTGATTCCCTGGGCGAAAGCCGAGCCGCTGCCTTTGACCCAAATGGTCCGCGATACAGCCGAAGGTCATCTTGACGTGCCGCTCCATGCGGCAGCGGCGGCATACTGGCGCGAGCTCGGTTATCTCTCCTGACTCAAATTCCACGCGCCCCGCTTAACGTGACGCCACCCAACGCAAATGCGGATTTGATCTGCATGCGCGCGCTTCCCTCCAACAGCGGTGCGCATCGCCGCTGTTGGCCGCCCTGTGGCTATGCCAACGGGGCCGGGCAAATTGACTTAATGGAACCGTGTCTTATACTTCCGCCAGCTTGGAATGTGGCTAGCCGCAAGCAGGCAACTAAATAATGGAGTGAGGTACATGATGGCAGTGAGCAGTGGCAGTACTTTGAAGATTGGTCTCGCGATGGTTTTGTGTTTGTTAACCGCCGATTTTGCGTGGAGTCAAACCGACGAGCGCGCCAAGTTGGTTGAGGCGGCAAAAAAGGAAGGCAAGCTGGTTTGGTATACTTCGACCAACGTGACGGAATCGAAGCCGCTGCTCGACGACTTCGAAAAGACCTATGGCATCAAGGGCGAAATTTTTCGCGCGAGTGGTGAGAAGACGCTCAACCGGATTGTCACCGAGGGCAGGGCGGGCCGTTGGGACTACGATGTCGTGACCATCAGCGAGGTCGACGCGTTGATGGACGCCAAACTATTGGGTTCCTATCGCTCGCCGGAGGCGCGCACCTTCATTCCCGAGTTTAAAGATGCCAACGGCTACTGGACGGCAGTCTACGTCAACTACGCGACGATCGGCTACAACACCAAATTGGTGAGCGAGAAGGAAGCGCCCAAGCAGTGGGAAGATCTGCTCGATCCCAAGTGGAAGAGCAAGATCTCCATCGATCAGGAGCAGTACTCCTGGTACGGCACGTTGCACAAAGCCTGGGGGCGCGAACGGGCACAGAAGTATATGCGCGCGATCGCCAAGCAAGATATTCAATGGCGCAAGGGCCACACGTTGATCGCGCAATTGATGTCCGCCGGCGAATTTCCCTTGGGCGTGGTCTATGCCCATCGCACGGAAGAGATGAAAACCCGCGGCGCGCCGATCGAATGGGTCAACACGGTCAACCCGTTGGTGGTCACGCTCAATTCCGCAGGTATTAGTCCGAAACCGCAGCACCCCAACGTCGCCCGTTTGTTTATCGACTTTCTCCTGTCGAAACCGGCCCAGCAACGCTTGCGCTCATTGCGGCGCATTCCGGCGCGCCCCGACGTCGAACCTTTCTCGCCGCGCATGGAGCAGTCGAAATTGAAATTGGTGACCAATCCGGTGGAAACCGGCGCCCAGTTCAACGCGACGATCAAAGAGTTCCGGGAGACTTTCGGGCTTTAAAGCTGGATGATTGGCGGCAAAGATCCCATCCTTCATCCTTCCCCGCAAGCGGGGGAGGAAAAAGGCGGGGGCGCGGGGCGCATGGTAGTAGCATGCCGTAGCTGGTAAAAAATGGGAGTCACAGCGATGAAATTACCAAGGCCACTTGTGCCAGCATTGGCTATCGGTTTTTGCCTGGTATGGGCGGGCGTTTCCATTGCGCAAGACTTGAAAAAAGTTCGCTTCGGCTATCCCTCTCTGGGTTTTCGTCAGGGTCATATTTGGGTGGCTAAGGACGAGGGGATCTTCAAAAAATACGGCCTTGACGTCGAGCCGATTTTTTTGCGCGGCGGGCAGATGGCGATCCAAGCTCTGGCGAGCGGTGATCCGCCGCTGATGAGCATCGGCCAAGTTGTCCAAGCCTCCCTGGCGGGCCATGATCTCGTGCTGATCGCCGGCGTGGAAATCTATTACGACTCTACCGTTTTCGCCCGACCGGAAATTACCCGGCTCGAACAGTTGAAGGGCAAACGTTTCGGCATCAGCGGCTACGGTGCAGCGACTCATTTCGCGGCGATCATTCTTGCCCAGCATCTAAAAATTGATCCTGACAAGGATTGGCAGTTGATTCCCGGCGGCCCCGATGCCGAACGCATCGCCGCCATGTCGGCGAACAAGATCGACGCCGGCGTATTCAACTCATCGACATTACCGATTGCCAAACGGATGGGGCTGGTCGAGCTGGTGAGAATCCCCGATCTGAAAGTTGAAGTGCAGGGCAACGGCATGGCGACCACTCGCACGTACATCAAAAGCAACCGCGACGTCGTCAAGGCGGCGCTCAAGGGCTACATCGAGGGCATTCATTCGATCTTCAACAATAAGCCTGCAGCCTTGAAAGTATTCAGCAAATATATGCGCACCAGCGACCCGGAAGTGCTGGAGACTTCTTATCAAGCCTACGTCACAACAACGCCGAAGCGGCCGTATCCGACTTTGAAGGGTTTGCAGTTTCTCTTGGACCGGCTGGCGCCGACCATGCCGCAGGCCAAGACGGCCAAGCCGGAACAGTTCGTCGATATGACCTTCCTGCAGGAGTTGGACAAGGAAGGCTTTTTCACCGAGATGGCGAAGCGCTACCCCGGTAAATAATGATTCGGAGATCCAATCACAAAAAGCCTGACGCGTCATAGCCGCTACCGAAACGCGACTCGAAATATTCTTGCAGAGTCGCAAGCCCGAAGAGGTTACGGGCCGTCCCGTCATTCCGTAATCGCGAGTGGTCAAAAAGATTTCTTCTACGATCGAAAAGACAACACTTCGGAACTGGGTGTCTTTGCCGGTTTGCGGAAATATCCCCATTTTGACTAGCTCCGCAGCACCCTCCCTGGATAAGCGCCGGTATGAGCGCCGTTATCCATCAACACTTCGCCATTGACGATGGTGTAGTGAATCCCCGTGGCACCTTGGGTGAAACGGGGCGCGCCTTCGGGAAGGTCGGTGACTTTTGCCGGCGCGGCTAAGTCTATTTTCGCTGGATCAAAGACGAATATGTCGGCGGCCATGCCGCGGCGCAGCAAGCCGCGGTCGTGAAAGCCGAAGATCGATGCCGGTAAGAACGTCAATTTCTTGATGGCGTCTTCCAATGACATCAATCGACGTTCACGCACCCAGAAGGCGAGCATCAAAGTCGCATAACCGAAACCCGGATTGCCGCTGGCGACATGGGCGCCGGCGTCAGACTGGCCAAGCAGGACGTTGGGGTTGGCGAAGATTTCTTTGACCGCGTCCTCGTCGCCCTGGGTGGTCGAATCTTCGAAAATTGTTTCCAGTTCTTCCGCTAGCGCGAGATCGAGCATGGCATCGATCGGTGATTTTTTCTGTGCGGCGGCTAGCTCGGCGATGTTTTTGCCTTCGAGACTCCGATTTTCTTTGCGAGCAACTGTTTTGACGCCGATCAAATCCCAGCGGCGCGAAAAGTCGACGGGTTTGCCATTGACTGTTGCTTGCGCCAGTTCGGCGCGCACGGCGGGGTCGCGGAGTTTCTCCGTGCGTTCCGCGAGCGACAGCGCCGAAAGTTTCTTCCAGGCGGGAATCAGATCGAGACGTGTGCCGTCTCTGACCGTCCAGCGGCGCATCGATCGACGCGTGCTGGTCATGGCGTAGGCGGCGTATCCCTGGCGGGCGCGCGCTTCGACGTCATTTAACTGCTTGCGCCACAGTTCTGGTTCGCTCCAGCGGTGGCGGATGCTTTCGCCGATCAAGGGGCGGCGAGTTTCCTGCAATATCGTCTCGTACCACCGGCTAATATGCGCAACATGCTCGGGCGTGGCGAAGGCGCCGTGGGTGAATTGCACGAGGCCGCGTCGGCTCGCGCCGACGACGCGGCACAGACGGGCGATCTCTTTCAAGCTCGAGAAACGGCTCGGTACCGGCTTGCCGTCTTCGCGGAAGTGGCTTTGGTTCGAGTTGGTCGAAAATCCGAACGCGCCCGCGGCCATGCCTTGGCGGACCAATTCCTCCATCGTAGTAATTTCGCCATCTCTCGCTTCGCGCTCGACGCTGGCCTCGCCCATGGCATACTGGCGCACCGCGCAGTGACCGATGAGCGTCGCCACGTTCACGCCTAGCCGCTGCCGATCGAGCGCGTTCAAATACTCGCCGTGGGTCGTCCAGCGCCAGGGAATGCCCGCTTGCAGGCTCGCCCGCGGCATCGCTTCGACGCGCACGAAAGTACCGATCAGCGCGTCGCGGTCCTCGGGTTTGCATGGCGCCAGTGTCAGGCCGCAGTTGCCGGTGACCACGGTAGTGACGCCATGCTCGTTCGACGACGAAGCGAGCGGGTCCCACCAAAGCTGGGCGTCGAAATGAGTGTGAAAGTCGATGATCCCAGGCGCGACCGCGAGCGCGCCGGCGTCGAGCACGCGTTCAGCGGCTTCGTTGATCCTACCGATGGCCGCGATCTTGCCGTCGCGAATCGCAACATCACCATTGAACGACGGTAATCCCGAGCCGTCGTAAATCCGTCCACCTTTGAGGATCAAGTCATACATTGCCGCACCTCATGTAAAGACGCTTAGCTCGGACTTTTAAAACAGGGCGACTATATGGCGATGTGGTTTTCGGTGCAATTATAAAGTGCTGATATTCTCCCCTCGATGTAACCGAGTTGTCGTAAACTTTGACGGAACGCCTCGACATTGGAGTCTGACGAAGTTGAGGTGGGCGTATTCTGCCCTGTTAGGAATCCGATGCGGGGAATTGTTCCGAGCTTCTGCGCGGCGTCGAAGACGAATTTCCCAGAACGAGAGTCGCCGCAAGCCCAATCGGGAAGTTCTTGGTCATGGGTTTTCTCGGTGTTTGTCGCCTTTTGCCGCGCAGTTACCGAATTACTTTATCCGCCCGGAACAGCACGGACGGCGAAATGTTCAGACCGATCTGTTTGGCGGTTTTAAGATTTATCGCGAACTCGAATTTTAGCGGCTGTTCCACTGGCAGGTCGGCGGGCTTTGTGCCTTTCAGTATTCTGTCCACGTAGTATGCGGCGCGGCGAAACGCGCCAAGTTCGTCGGTTGAGTAGGACATCAGTCCGCCGGACTCGACCCAGGTGCTGCCTTGGAACACCGTCGGCAATTTATGTTTTATCGCTAAATCGGCGATCCGCTTTTGTTGAAGAAAGAGATTAGCATTAGTGATCGTGATCAGTGCTCCAACTTGCGCATTAGTTGCGTTTTGGAATGCACCTTCTAAATCCGGTTTCGTGCCTCGAACTTCAAGCGGTCGAAGTTGTACCTTCAGATCTCGCGCAGCCGTTTCATACTCTTTTAAGTTAATGGTCGCGCTTTGAGCCTCGACGAAGAGAATTCCGACCCGAGAAAGTTTCGGAACTACCTCCTTTAGTAATTCTAACCGTTTACCATTTAAGTCCTGGGCGAGCGTGGAAATCCCGGTTATATTGCCACCCGGTCTCGCCAAGCTATCGACCAACCCCATTGCGACTGGATCTAAACTCGCCACCATGACAATGGGAATCGTCTGAGTTGCTGCCTTGGCGGTGCGAATCGCGTTTGGAATGGCCAAGACAAGAATATCTACCTTCAGTGCCACGAGCTCGTTCACAAGGTCGGGCACGCGCTCGATTTGCCCCTCAGCGCCGCGATACTCGATAATCAAATTTTTCGCCTCGACGTAACCGAGCTTCAGCAGCCCCTGGCGCAATGCCTCGACATATGGCCCCTGGTTAATTGCGTCGCCAGTACCAGAAATGTAACCGATGCGCGGGATTTTCGCCGGCTGCTGCGCATGGACGGGTCGGAGTGCAGCGATAAAGAAAGCTGCGATTATAGAAATGAATAGCCCTATTTGCATCGTTTCCTCCGGCGCTCGAAGCGGCGACCTTACAGAACGAGATCGAGCTATGTGGATCTTGTTCCACCTCAACAGCGCCTGTCAACGATAGAATTTGGGGCTATAGTACAAGTCCTATACCATTGGACTAAAAGGATGAAACCTAACGAGGAGGCTGAAATGAAAGGAAATCGACGAGCCCGCCCTGTTCTCGGCCGGCGGCCAGAGGACTAGCTGTAGTCGTTTCGCTACTCGCGGTAGCACGATAGCGACTTGCTGCTGATGGCCCGTGTTTATTTAAAAAAGATCTCGCGGAACTCTTCTACGTATTTTGCGTAGCTGTCGCCCCAGCGCGGGTCGGCGGGGTAGAGTTTTAAGCCTTCCTTCAACTCGGAAGTGACGTCGCCGCGGTCGGGGATGCGGTTGAAGCTTTTGATCAGCTCCTGGCCTTCTTTCGATAGCACCATATCAATGAACAGTTTCGCCGCATTGGGATGTTGGGTTTTGGCACTAAGGCCCAGAGGTTTTAAGCCCGTTACGATTGGTTGGGCGGTGCGCACCCAGTCGACTGGCGCGCCGCGCCGCTTTAGGGTCGCCACTTGGTGCGAGTAAACCATGCCGAGAGGAAACTCGCCGGCGGCCAGCAATTGCATGACGATGCTTTCGCCGTCGCGAAACGCCGGCTTCTGAGTGGCGAGCTTGCGCATGAAGTCGCGGCCTTTCTCTTCGCCGAGATATTTCATGAAGCCCGTGTACCAGAGCGTGGCGCTATCGGACAGGCCAAAGCCGCCTTTCCAGCGCGCGTGGAGGATGTCTTCCCAACCCTTTGGCGCGACATCGGGTTTTACTAGCTTGGTGTTGTAGGCAATGACCCGAGGTATCGAATAAACGCTGGTCCAATAGCCGTCTTTGTCGGTGAAACCTTCAGGATAATATTGAGCGTGTGGCGAGACATAGCGCTGTAGAAGCTTTTTTTGCAGCAATACGCGGACCTCGAAGCTGCTGATCATGATCGCGTCGCCGTTGAATTTGTTGGTCGCCGATTCTGTCAAGACGCGGTTCAAGAGTTTTTCGTTGTCGGCGCGGAACATATCGACGTTGACGAACGGGTACTTGGATTTATATAGC
>DASSGE010000962.1:0-2793 GCA_035693605.1 Binatia bacterium | reverse complement strand
CGACTCCATTTAATTGGGTCCGGTTGAGTGCGTTGACCAAGGCGTACACCAGCACATGAGGCAGATGGCTAATCACGCCGAGCACCCGATCGTGAACATCGGGAGGCATGATCTCAACCTCGGCGCCTACCTGACGCCAGAGTTCGGCGATTCTTTTCAACGCTTTCTTATCGGTCTTCTTGGTCGGCGTCAGTACGCAGCGATGGCGTACGAACAGATTCTCGCGCGCCGCGACGGCTCCCCACTGCTCGCTGCCGGCAATCGGATGTCCGGCGACGAAGGAGATATGCTTGGGCAGCAGCTTCTCCATGCCGCGAACAATTTCGCCTTTAACGCTGCCGACATCGCTGACGACACAGTTCTTTTCCAACCTGGGTAAAAACGCCTGGGTCAGCGTCACAATCGTCTCCACCGGCGTGCCCATCATTAGCAAATCAACCCCCGGCGGGAACTCGCTTTCCCGCAGGAAATAACTATCGATGAGCCCTTTCTTTTTGGCGATTTTCAAATTGCTTTCGCTGCGACCGTAACCGACCACCTCTTTGACTAGTTTGCGCCGGCGCATGTCGAGGGCCAACGAGCCGCAAATGAGCCCCACTCCCGCGATCACCATTCTTTCAAACATCACTGCCACAACTTTGATGACTCCAGCCGCTAGTAACTCTTGATGACCTTTTGCAACGCCACAATGAATTTTCGATTTTCGTCCATGGTGCCCACCGTCACCCGCACATGCTCGGGAAATTGATAGCC
The DNA here is from genome assembly GCA_035693605.1 of Binatia bacterium. GTDB lineage: Bacteria > Desulfobacterota > Binatia > UBA9968 > UBA9968 > DP-20. The sequence goes on along the minus strand of DASSGE010000962.1, from coordinate 2,040 downwards.
GCCCATGGGGCGAACGATCACCCCTTGCGAGAGCAATTGCTTAAACACTTCTTGGCCTTTGCCGACACGCACCAGAATGAAATTGCCCTGGCTCGGCACGAACTCCAAACCGAGTTTTTCGAATTCACTGCCGAGAAACTCGAGCCCTTCGCGGTTCACCGCCAAGCTGCGCTGCACATGTTCGCTATCACTTAAAGCCGCCAAAGCCGCCCACTGCGCCGGCGCATTGACATTGAAGGGTTGACGCACCCGCTGCAGCATCGCAACGATCGCTTGCGGCGCGATGCCGTATCCGACGCGCAGGCCCGCCAAGCCGTAGAGTTTGGAAAACGTCCGCAGCGTGAGCATGGCACGGTCGTCATTTTGGTATTTGAGCGAATCCGGATAGCCGGCGTCGCGAACATATTCAAAGTACGCTTCATCGACGATCAACAAGACATCATTCGGCAGCGTGGCGAGAAACCGCTCCCATTCCGGTCGCCGATAAATTGTCCCAGTGGGATTATTCGGGTTGGCGAGAAAAACAATCCTAGTTTCCGCCGTCACCGCCGCGGCGATGGCTTCTAAATCGTGAGTAAATTCACGCAGCGGCACTTGCACGCTCTTGCCGCCTACGGCTTGAACGATTAGCTGATAGACGACGAAAGCCTGGCGCGCCATGACCGCGTGATCCCCCGGCCGCATGAAGGCGCGCACGGCCAGTTCAATAATCTCATTGGAACCGTTGCCAAAAATCAACTGCTCCGGCGTCACGCCAAGTTTCTTCGCCAGACCGTTTTTTAGATAGAAACAATCGCCATCGGGGTAGAGATTGAGCTCGTCCAATTTGGCGCGGATCGCCGCCAAGGCTTTCGGCGAAGGTCCCAAGGGATTTTCGTTGGAGGCGAGTTTGGTGGAATTGGCGATGCCATATTCCCGCTCGACTTCTTCGATCGGCTTACCCGGCTCGTAAGGAATCAGCGTGCGAATGTACTCCGGTAAATGTTCGACGATCTTCATCTGCCACTCGCGTACGAACCCAAGACTTTTAGAAAGACACAGTTTTTTTCCAGTTCAGCCATGGCCTTTTTAACCGCCAGTTGATCCCGGTGTCCGCGCAAATCCAAAAAAAATAAATATTCCCAAGGCTTGTTCTTGATCGGCCGGGATTCGATCTTGGCCAGGTTGATCCGGCTCTTGGCAAAGGGCTGGAGCATCTGAAACAACGCACCCGGCTTGTCCTTGGCTGAGAACACCAACGAAGTCTTATCGTCGCCGCACGGTTTAGTGAGCATCCTGCCAACGACCACAAAACGCGTGATGTTGTTGCTGCGATCTTCGATGTTGCTGGCGACCGCAGTGAGATTGTAGACTTCTTTGGCCAACGCACTTGAGATCGCAGCAATACTGCCGTCGTTGGCCGCGGCAATCGCCCCATGAGCCGTACTCGCCACCTCTTCCACAGTAATTCCGGGAAAATGCGCCGTTAGCCAACCCCGGCACTGCGCCAGCGCCTGGGGATGAGACATGATCCGTCGCACGTCCTCCGCTTTGCCGGTCTTTGACAAAAGATAATGATGAATATCCAGATAAATTTCAGCGCAAATTTGCAGATCCGATTCGACTAAACAATCAAGCGTATGAGCGACCACGCCTTCGGTCGAGTTCTCTATCGGTACCACGCCAAACGACGCGCGACCTTGACTGACTTCCTGAAAAACCTCGGCGATGCTCGTCGTCGAGCGCAGCTCGGCTGACGAACCGAACTTTTCTTTCGCCGCTAAATGACTGTAGGTCGCTTCGGCGCCGAAGAACGCGACATTCAGTCGTGCTTCCAACGACCGGCACCCGGAGATGATCTCTCGAAAAACGGAGCGAATAGCGTCAGTGGGAAGGGGGCCGCGATTCAGTTCGGAGACTTGCTGCAGAATCTCCTTCTCGCGATTTGGAACGTAAACCTCTTGACTGGTTAGGCTCTTGCTGTGGCCGATGTGCTGTGCCAGCGAAGCCCGAGCGTTTAGAAGGTTAACGATTTTTGCATCAATCTGATCGATTTTTTTT
>DASSGE010000961.1:0-3417 GCA_035693605.1 Binatia bacterium | reverse complement strand
CTGCCGCCTTTTAAGCGTCCGCAGGCGTCAACTACTTCCTCGATATACAGCGCGAAAATATTACGCCGGCGAAACTCCCCCTTGGCGCGCTCGCGCCGCCGTAGAAACACTCCCAAGCGGCGGCCGCACTCTTGGAGCGCGAGTTTGATCTCTTTGCGAATCTCGTCGTAATCGGCAATCGCTTCTTTGGACTCGCTGGTGAACGGCACCCAGACCGATGCCATGTGTACGAAGATCACCATCGGCCCGGCCGGCAGGGCGCCGCGCGACTGCGGCACGCCATAATTGCGCCAGGTGGTGTCGAGAACGGATTTAAAAGTCGCGCACGCCGACTGTTGGTAGAGCAGCGGCACCCGATTGGCGTAGCGGATGACGCTGGCCAATTCGTTGTCGTCGTCTTTGTCTTCGCCCTCGGCGAGCGGGCCGTTTTGTTCTTTTATTTTTGCCGCTTGGGTCGGATTTTTACCGTAGGCCAAGCCGGCTTCGATGACAAACGGGTTGCCGCGATAGACAGCCGGCGGACGGGTTACAGCGGTGTAGAATTCGCCTTTGATCTGCTTGTACAAACCGTGCAGGATCGCGCGTTCACCGATCGGCGAGATGCAATTGCTTGGCGGCGCCATGATCTTGGTCGATTGCATGGCTTGGTAAAAAGTTTCGGCGGCGGCGCCATGCAGATCGCGCGGCCGGGTGTTGGGCGAGAGCTTGGCGGTTTTGCAAATCTCCTGCGCCAGACTGGACGAAACCCGGCTAAATTCACTCGAGAGAAAGCCCACCAGTGAATGGCTCTTGGTGTCATGCAGCATCTTGAGCATCATGCCGAACTCGATGCCGTAGGGATGGGGTTTGATCTCGCGCGGCTGCGGCGGCAGCTCTTCGATGGTGCGCGGGTATTGTTTGGTCTCGCCTTCGGGCGTGTGGTAAACGAGCTTGACGTGCGGGTTGGCGATGGCGGTTTGTTCCAGGTATTCATCCACCGACGCGCGGCCTTTTTGATAGCGTCCTTCGATCTCCAAACTGACCTGGGTGCCGCGATGGCTTTCCCAATCGATTTTCTTATTCTCGAAAATGCGCGGCTCATTTTTTTTAGTATCGATCTGCACTTCGAAATAATGCGCCGGCGCTTTGGCGCTGGTGCGCGAAATGATCTGCACCGGCTTGCCGGTGGTGAGTTGGGCATACATGCCGGCGGCTGAGATGCCGATGCCTTGCTGGCCGCGGCTCATGCGCAAACGGTGAAACTTGGAACCGTAAAGCAACTTGGCGAAGATCGGCGGAATCTGCTGGCGCACGATGCCGGGCCCGTAATCGATCACGGTGACACGAAAGCGGGTCGCCTGGCTCGGCGCGGGCGTGGTGCCGCCGCTGGGCACGACTTCGAGCTTGACAATGACCTCGGGCAAGATGCCCGCTTCTTCACAAGCGTCGAGAGCGTTATCGACGGCTTCTTTGATGCAAGTGAGCAGCGCTTTGCGCGGATTGTCGAAGCCCAACAAATGGCGGTTTTTGGTAAAAAATTCCGATACGGAAATATCTCTTTGACGCGCCCCCATTTCGGCGGCGGTGACATTTTTTTTAGCGTCGGCTGGCGGCGGCGGTGTGGCTTCGGCCTGGGCTTTTGGCATAGGTTTAGACATGGGGATTCAATCTCTCCATAGCTGGATTGAGCGCTGGAACCCGCAGATATAGGGCTGCGCCCAGCGCAGCCCTATAATCATGTGATGCGTTAAATGAATGCGAAACAGGATCAAACGCTCATGTTCGGAAGGTTGATGTTATTTCAGCGATTATAGCAAAGCGAAAAAAGTTGTGAATGGTTCGGCGAGGAATTTTTCCAGCTCTGGACGCAATTTCAGTTTAGATTGACCTTGCCCCAGCACGTTACCGGTATGGAATATAATCTCAGATGAAGAGCTCTTGCGTCGGACTGGCCATAACCGGTATCGATTTTCGAGTTCGGCGGAACAAACCTGGATTCCGGGCGACGCCGCAATGACCGTCATGTCGTGAGTCGTATCCTCGTCAATGATCGCCGTGAAGGTTCAACTAAAGAACGCGAAAGCTCGCACTTCGATGCTTTGCCGCGGCGGCGCGCCTGCCGGAGTATGGGGATCGGCGAAGGATGTATGCGGCGTGAAGCGGGCGCGACCGTCACTTACCGAATCGTAAACTTTGAAGACAATCGCTTCGTCGCGGTGCATCTCCGGGAAGTAATACCAGCGATGGTTGGCGTTGTATTTCAATCGGTAGGTTTGTCCGACCCGGTGGGGGTAGCGTCGTTCGGCGACGACGAGGTCGTCCATGGCAACGCTGCCGGCGTCGGCTAGCGCGAGGGGATTGGCTAGGATCGGTTGATCGATGGCGCGCCAGACCTGGACGATCGCGAAGCGCCGGGTCAGTAATTCTTCGGCTTCGTCCGGCAGAAACTCGCGCACACGATTGGGCCCGGACCATTCGGTATAATCGTTATGCGCCGACATAACCGGTTCACGGATCAGCTTGGTCTCGCGCTCGGCTTCGTCACCAGAGCGCAGGGTGTGATCGAAAATTACTACACGGCTTGCGCCCGACTCTCTTTTGATCAATTGCTCTATTTCCGGGTAGTACACCGACTCAAGTTGCCGTGGATCAAAGAAGTCGGCCACCTTGGTTTTGTGCTCAACCAGGAGAAAGCCGTGTTGCTCCAGCGAAAGTGTCCCGGCAAACAAACGCCCGTTACTCACGGCCATAGGCATGAGTTGCTGGGTGCCGGAATTGCGCCGGCGAATGTTATTAGGTCCGAAGGTTTCATTCACGAGTTTTTCACCCGTGTCTGCCGTGTAAGGAATGCCGGCGATCAGTTCCGTGATCATCACTGGAGCTCCTTTCAAGCTCGGAGGATGCGCCGCAAAGAACGCAAACGAACGCAAAAAGTGTTTTGCTGTAGCGGCGGGTTTGAAACCCGCCCCTCTGGCCTACTTCAGCCGCCCTTCGTTTCGCAACTCCTGCTGCGCTTGCTTCAATATCCGGTCGTTGATGACGCGGTCGAGAGTGAATTTCTTGTCGACGTTGCCGGCGCGGTGATCTTCGTCGAGCATGATCTGGATGCCATCCCAGGCGACCGATAAGTCGGCGGCGTAGCCGGGGCTAAACAGGTCATAGGCGCGGTTGACGACATCGGGCTCGCCTTGGAGCCCGGCGGCGAAGCCCAACTTGATCGCTTCTTGCTTGTTGAATTTCGCGAACTGCATGCCGAGGATCACCGCTTTCAAAAATCGCTTGGAGGTGTCGGGAAACTTTTCTAGCATTTCGCCGCGGGTCACGTAAACACTCTGCGGCACCCGCAGCGCCTCGTTTAAATTCACGATCATCGGGTAGCCTTTGTCGAGCAGCTTGACGGTGTCTTCAGCGGAGAAGGGCGCGGCGGAGATAAGCCCT
>DASSGE010000960.1:0-2250 GCA_035693605.1 Binatia bacterium | reverse complement strand
CAACTGGGTGTCCGCAAAGGCTGGGAATACGACCGCGGCGATCTGCAGCTGGCATCCGATCAATTGGCCCGGGTGGTGCGGGTGTTATCGGCCGAAGGATGGCATATCGAAGCTCAAGGCAGTCTTTACCGCGCTGCCGGTGCACTGACGATGCAAGTGAATTCCGGCGTCGACTGGTTCGGCATCGACGGCGCCGCCGAGTTCGGCGAGAGCAAAGTCGGCTTGCCGCGCCTGCTGCGCGCGATCAAGCATGGCGAGCATACGGTGCGCTTGGACGACGGTTCCCTCGGCATCATTCCCGAAGAATGGATGCAGAAGTACGGCATGCTCGCCGGCCTCGGCACTTTCGAAGGCGACGGCGTGCACTTTACGCGCTCGCAAGCGGGTCTGCTCGACGCCTTATTAGCCAGCGAGCCGTCGGTGTCCTTCGATGCCGTGTTCGAGCGCGTGCGGCGGGAACTGCGCGATTTTTCCGGCGTCGCGGCGGCGGCACCGGCGGGTGAGTTCCATGGCGAGCTGCGCCATTACCAGCTCGAGGGCTTGGGTTGGCTGCATTTTCTCCAGCGTTTCGGATTTGGCGGCTGTCTGGCCGACGATATGGGCTTGGGCAAAACGATTCAAGTTCTGGCGCTGCTCGAAGCGCGCCGGGAACTGCGCCGCAATGATGCTGACAATTCGCCGCCGCCGGCACTTGTGGTCGTGCCGCGCTCCTTGGTGTTTCATTGGAAAGAGGAAGCGGCGCGTTTCACGCCCAAGCTCGCTATTCTCGACCATACCGGCGTGGCGCGCTTGAAACCCGGCGATCATTTCGAAAATTACGATGTTGTCCTGACCACCTACGGCACGCTGCGCAGCGACGCCGTGCAGTTCAAAGACATTCGTTTCGATTACTGTATCCTCGATGAAGCTCAGGCGATCAAGAACTCGAGCACCCTGGCGGCCAAGGCGGTGCGCTTGCTCAAGGCCGATCACCGTTTGGCGATGAGCGGTACGCCGGTGGAAAATCATCTGGGCGAACTCTGGAGTCTCTTTGAGTTTCTCAATCCCGGCATGCTCGGCACGGCGTCGGTGTTCGCCCGAGCGGGCAAGAATCCCGATGAGAGCACCCGGCAAGTGCTCGGCAAAGCGCTGCGGCCGTTTATTCTGCGCCGCACCAAGGGCCAAGTCGCCCCGGAACTGCCGGAGAAAACCGAGCAGACGATCTATTGCGACCTCGAGGGGGGCGACAAAAAGCTCTACGACGAGTTGCGCGATTACTACCGCGCCCGGCTCTTGAGAAACGGCGCCGGCGAACATTCCGGGCAGTACAAGATCCAGGTGCTCGAAGCGCTCTTGCGCCTGCGCCAAGCCGCCTGTCATCCGGGTTTGATCGACAAGAAAAAAATCGACGAGCCCAGCGCCAAAGTCGATACGCTGTTGGAGCAGCTCGATCAGGTGCTCGAAGAAGATCACAAAGCGCTGGTGTTTTCTCAATTCACCAGCCTCTTGGCTATCGTGCGCAGCCGCTTGGACAAAGCCAAGATCCCCTACGTCTATCTCGACGGCCGCACCCGCGACCGCCAAGCCAAAGTCGAGGAGTTCCAAAACGATCCCAACGCCAAGTTGTTTCTAATCAGCTTGAAAGCCGGCGGCCTGGGCTTGAACCTGCATGCCGCCGAATATGTCTATCTGCTCGATCCGTGGTGGAATCCCGCGGTTGAATCGCAAGCCATCGACCGCGCGCACCGCATCGGCCAAACGCGCAAAGTGTTCGCCTACCGGCTGATCGCCCGCGATACCGTAGAGGAAAAAGTTCTGGAGTTGCAAAAATCGAAACGCGACCTCGCCGACGCCATCATCACAGCGGACAACAGCGTGATGCGCAACCTCACGCGGGATGATCTCGAACTGCTGCTGTCGTGAAACGCGCTTCGCGCGCAGTTCAAAGTTCAAGAGTTCAAAGGTTCAAGGTTCTCGGAGTCGGAAAATTGGAGATGACTCACCACCAAGCGCACGAAGTAAACGGAGTTCGGAAAGAAGTTTTCTAAATTTGTCTTGCTCTTCGTGGTCTCCTAGAAAGTACCGATGCAGGTACGAACTGGGTGACGAATGGCACGAGGCTTCGTCATACCGGCGCAAGCCGGTAGGTGAAGCGCATCGCCTCACGGTGCCTTGCGGGTGATTTCCTTCATCAGTCGATGCCAGCCGTCCAGCGCTTCTTCGTATTGCGCCAGGGTGCCGCCTTTTTCCGGGTACCAGCGTTTGAAGCCA
>DASSGE010000959.1:0-11309 GCA_035693605.1 Binatia bacterium | reverse complement strand
GGCCATCATCAACACTTCGCCGGTGTCATGCTTGCTGCCGCGCACGCGCATCAGGTCGGCGTTGGGGCCGAGATAGCGCGCCCGCATCTCGGCGCTCGCCTGAAAGCCGCCGGCGCAGAGGATCAACGAATGAGTTTGTATCTCGTATTCTTCTTTCGGATCTGACACGCGCACGCCATTGATCTGCCGGTCGTTGCCGAGCAGCGCCGTCACCCGCGACTCGTAACGCAGCTCGACGCCCAGCTTGGTGGCGATCTCGCGCCATTGCATGAGCTGTCCCAATCCGCCGCCGACGCCGCCGGTGGGATGAATGACCAATCCCGGCTCGAAATAATAGCGGCCGTCGATCACGACGTGGCTGTCGATCTCCCACTTGATTCCCAACTCGCGCAACCAATGCATCGCCGCGTTGGACTGCGACACCAGCACTTCAGAAAGTTCTTTGCTGATGCGGCCGCGCGTGACCCGCTGCAAATCGGCGTGAAACAACTCGCTGGAATAGGCCGGCAAATTGAGTTTGGCGAAAAACTCGTCGTCGATATCCGGGAGAAACTGGCGCACTTCGTCGCCGCCGGAAAACACCCAGCGAAAGCCGGTGTGGGAAAATCGCGCGTGGCCGCCGAACTCCGGCTCCGGCGCTTTCTCCAGCATGACAACTTTCGGCGCGCCCGCTTGCTTGGCCGCCACCGCCGCTTCAAAGGCAGCGCTGCCGCCGCCGACCACCACTACGGGAATGTTTTCGGTTCTCACAATATTATCCTCTCACGACGCGGATTAACGGGTAGATTTGTAGACGTTCTGGATGTAGCCGGAACTTTCGAGTTTGTTGATAAACGAATTGTCGATGACGGTTTCCAGGCGCACATCGGCAACCTTCGGATTGATTTGTACCAGCAACTGATGCAGTCGTTTCATGCTTTCGAGCTGGGAGTAGGGCACCCGCTCGATGGAATTCACCACCGCCTGATAAGCCTCGTCGGCGTCGGCGGGATTGGACAACCGCAAGTTGGTCGCGATTGCCTTGGTTACGCTCGGTTTGTTGGCCGGGTCAATGGTGACGGCGATGGCTTCCAGCATAGTGCGCAAGTAGGCGTCGATCACCTGCGGCTTGGCTGCCGCAGTGCGCCGGCTCGCCACCAGCACGCTTTGCGGCAAGGTCACCCCGGTGGTTTTGAAATTATATAGAATGGTAAACCCCTTGTTGCCGTAGATCTCGCCGATGGCGCCACGCAGCGTAGTCGCCTCCACGCTACCGCTTTCCATCGCCAGACGGCGGGTCATCTCGGTGCCCGGTATAGTCAGCAGCGTCACCCTGGCTTGCACCGGATCGAAGTGCATCCCTTGGTAGGCCAGCATGGTGATCAAGTGAGAAGTGGCGCCGGGTCCGCTGATCGCTACTCGCTTGCCGCGTAGATCGTCGGCCTTTTTGATCTCGGGACGGGCCACTAAGCGGTAATCGAGTTTCTGAAAAAAATTCGCCAAACCGAAAAGATCTGAACCGGTGCTGGCAGAATTGATCAGGTGGCCTGGTCCAATGATCGCGGCGTCGATCTCGCCGGCCACCAGCGCCGCGATCGCCAGCGGTGAGCGCGGGATGACGACATATTGCATGTCGAGGCCATGTTTGCGGAATAGGCCGCGCTCCCGCGCCACCCACATGGGCGTCATGCTCTCGCTGGTGATACTCGAAGCGAAAGTCGTTTTGATCTGCGCCTGTGCTGGCGCCGCGAACAGACAGATCGTCATCGCCAGCATAACCATCTGCTGGCGGTGGTAGGCGATAAACCCGCGGACAACCACCATTGGAATGTTCTCAGTTCTCACGGCGCCAAACTCTCCATCGTCAATGTCAAAAGGATTATCGCCAGTGAATTATCAATTCTTTTTATACAAGCCCTGGATGAATCCGGAGCTTTCGAGCTTGTTCATGAACGAGCTGTCGATCAGCGTTTCGACGCGCACCTCGGCGATCTTGGGGTTGAGCTGGGTCAAGAGCTTTTGCAGCCGCTTCATGCCTTCCACGCTGATGTGCGGCGCGCGCTCGTAATTGGTAATCACGGCTTGGTAGGACTCCTCGACATCGGCCGGATTGCTCAAACGCAGGTTCGACGCCAACAGCCGGATCACCAGTTCCTTGTTCGCCGGATCGTTGATCATGGCGATCGCTTCGATGGTCGCTTTAAGATAACCTTCGATCACCTGTGGCTTTGCCGCCGCCGTGCGTCGCGTCGTCACCATCATGTTCTGCGGCAGCGTCACGCCGGCGGACTTCAAGTTATAAAGCAAAGTGTAACCTTTGTTGGCGTACAACTCGCCCATGGCGCCGCGCAGCGAGGTGGCGTCGACGCTGCCACTTTCCAGAGCCAAGCGCCGGTTCATTTCGGTTCCTGGGATGGTCAGAAAACTAATCTTGGCTGGATCGATGTTCAGTCCCTGCAACGCTAACATCGACACCAGGTGGGACGTCGAGCCGGGACCGCTCACCGCGATGCGCTTGCCGCGCAGATCTTCCGGCTTTTTGATGTCGGGGCGGGTGTTCAGGCGGAAGTCCAGCTTCTGATTGAAGTTGGCGATGCCGGAAAGCTCCGCGCCGCTCAGACCGGCATTGACAAGATGGCCGGGACCGATGATCGCCGCGTCAATTTCTCCCGCGAGCAAAGCTGCGACCGCCAGGGGATTGCGCGGCATGAGTATGAACTGCATTTCGATGCCATATTTTTTGAATAAACCTCGTTCGCGCGCAACCCAGACATGGGTCATGCTTTCGCTGGTGACGCTGGAGGACAGGAAAGATTTGATCTGCGCCGGCGCCGACCGCGGCAGGAAATTAACCACCGCGAGGACGGCGATCAGACAGCAAAACCCGCGGCCCGCGGCGCCGCCGCCAAGCCAATGATTTTTCGTCATGGCAGCTCCCTCCCCGGCACCGTCAAGTGTAAAGCCACGGCTCCGAGCATGCCGGGAGATCGGCATGAAGGAATCGAGCCGGGCTCAACCGTTCGACGGACTAGTTAGACTTTTTCTGTTCGCCCAGCGGCACTACCACGGAAAAGCCATGCTCCGAGATGTCGAAGAAATTACCATCGACATCCGAGCCACGAGTTTCGGCATAGGGCCGGCCGTCGGGGCGCGGTTTGGGCAGCTTGTTCGGATTGATCTTTTTCATACGCTCGACGATTTTCTCGCCGTCTTCTACTTCGAAGCCGAAATGATAAAGGCCAGGGCGCGATTGTTGGTCATGGTTGGGAAGGATCGCGAGATTGAAATAGCCGTCGGTGAGAAAAACCGCCCCGCCTTCTTCCTTTGCCTTGTGCAGCACCTGCATCTCGAACACGTCGCAATAAAACGATGCAAGCTTACCGGTATCTTCCGTACGAATCGCCAGATGTTTGAGTTTAGGCATGGTTTGGCTCCTATTCGGTGGATTGGGTTGGTAACGCTCTACTGTCAGCGCGCATGATGCCGCAGCCCGGCGCCGAAGAACAATGTGCGCGTCATTTCTGCTGATTCGACTTTCTGTCGTCCACCGTCTCTACGATCATAAAGCCATGCTCCGAAATATCGAACAAGTTGCCATCGGGATCGGAGCTTCGGGTTTCGGCGTAGAGTCGGTCGGCCGGGCGCTGTTTGGGCACCTTGTTAGCGTTGACCTTTCTCAAGCGTTCGACGATCGTCTCGGCGTTCTCCACTTCAAATCCGAAATGATACAGGCCATTGGGCGCATTTTGTTCGTGGTTGGGCAAGATCGCCAGGTTAATGTAGCCATCGGTCATGTAAATCGCTCCGCCTTCTTCCCTGTCCTTGTTGAGGATCTCCATCTCGAAAACATCTTTGTAAAAAGTTGCGAGCTTGCCGGTATCTTCCGTGCGAATGGCCAGATGACGAATCTTAGGCATGACTTCCTCCTTGGAATAATTTGCAAACGGACATTTATTTTCCCGCTTCGGCACGAGTGATACCAATGCCGAACGGCTCGGAACGATTGCCGAACAACACCATCGGTTCGGTCCCTTTATTGATCAACTGGTAGTACTCTTTCGCGGCGAAAAACACGATGTCGTTCTTTTTGACCACCCGCTCGCCGCCCTTGAAATCCTTGATCGAACATTCGCCCTGGACGACCAGAAAAGTTTCCGGATTCTGATGAAAATGCATCGGTGTCTCGTCGCCCGGTTCGAAGTAAAGCATCCACGAGCGAAAATTATCGGTGCCGAAAAAATGGTTATTTTTGATCTTCTGTGCGCGCGCCTCGTCGATCTTTTGCCCCAGATTGATGCATTCCATAGCGCCCTCCCGAACCAGGTTGTTCGACTCGACCGAACCTATCGCGCTGCGGGTTGGCTTGTCAATTGGCGAGCATACGTATGGAGCGGAGTAATGGTGTGCGGAGTATCGGCGCGAGCCGATCCCGACAACTCAGTACTTCAAGGAATCGGTTTAGCGTAGTTCCAGTTCGATCTGATCTTTATCGACGATCAGCGGCAGCATCGCTTCGCGGATAACCTTCTCGCTCACTTCGCCGAAGCGTTCTTTGAAACGGTCAAGCGGCACAACGGCCTTGGCCATGGCCCGGTGACCGCCGGCGCTGCCGATATCGTCATAAAGCTTTTTCATGATCTCGCCGGCGCTTTTTACGTAACCGACGTTGCGCACCGAGATGACGACGCGATTGTTCACCAGGCCGGAAACCACGCTCCAGTCGACGCCTTCGATTTGCAAACAGAACTCGGCCAACTGCGGTATCACGTCTTCTCGGTTAACTTCGCCCAAGTGAATCACCGCCACGGCGCTATCGATCTGCAGGTGGCTGAGAGCCCGCCCCATCGCTTCGAGGTCTTCACGCGGCAGCGCCGGTCGTTCGATGCGTGCGATCATCGCCTTATTGGCGATCGGATAAAGATAGTTGAACGCGCTCAAATCGGCCAAGTTGCTGCCGCGTTCGAGAAACAACGTGTCGGTCTTGATGCCGTAGAGCAGCGCTGTGGCCAATCGTTGGGAGGGCTCCATTCCGGCGGCTCGCAAATACTCGGTGAAGATGGTCGCCGTCGAGCCATATCCCGAACGCAGGTCGGCGAAGCGCGCCTTAAAATTGCTTCGCTTGGGATGATGATCGACGACCAAATCGACGCGCCCGAGAGCCTGCTCGAAGTAAGGCGGCTGAACGTCGACCATGGCCAGACGCGCGCCGTCTTTGTGCAAATCGTCAGGCGTGATTTGCTCGATTTGGATCTCCAGCAACTTGATCATCGCCAAATTCTCCGGCCGCGTCACTGAACCGAAGGTGACGATCGGTGTAGTGATGCGGTTGCGTCCGAGCAATTCGCGCAGTGCCAATGCGGCGCCGATGGCGTCGGGGTCGGGATCATGCTGCAACAGGATGTGGATTTTCCTGCCCTCATCGAACAGCGAGCGGATGCGTTCGACCTTTTTGATATTGAGTGTATCGAGCAGTTGAGTGGCGCAAAACTCGGCAAAAATATCCGCGAGTTGCAGGTGGCGCACTAGCGGATCATCGAGTTCTTTTACCGTCTTTCCGCCGTTTTTTTCTGAAGTCAACGAGACGATCGAAATGTTTTTGTCGAGCGCGCGCAACAAGCGGCATACCCGGTCTTGTTCATCGGCGTCGCGGACAAAGACCACCGCCTGATCGACATGGTGCAGTTTGATTTTCTTGTAGGTTTCCTCTTTGAGCAAATCGCCATGACTGACCTTGCCGCGTTGCCGTTTGATCCGCTGGGCGATCTTTAGGTTCGGCACCAGATAACGCACGTCGCCTTGTTCGGTGGCGACATTGCGCATAAACTGAAACAACAGATCATCCTCGCAGATTGCCAGATATAGCATAGGGACATCCCGTGAGCGGGATTTAAATACGGCGGACTGGCGCGGCGCAGTAGGCGGCTTGGCGGTTTATCAGCACGGCCAGACTCTAGCACCTAGCTCAGATCAAAGCTAGGCAAACCATTGATCGCCGCTACCTTCAGCCTATAAAATAACGAATTATCGTAAGAAAGTGAGCAGCAAAAGCATGATTAACAGCGGCGAAAGAGGATTTGGCCTAGGTAAATTCAGCCTCATCGAACGCGAGCGGCGCTGGACGAGAGTGCGCGAGCTGATGCAGCGCGAGCATCTCGACGCCTTGATCGGCTTTCCCAACCAGAGCCATTGGGATCAATTCCAGGCTGACATCCGTTACCTGACCCATATCGGCGGCCACCAAACCGAGGTCGCCGTAGTGTTTCCACTAGCCGCCGAACCCACCGCCTTTGTCCGCGGCAGCAACGAAATCGAGTGGTGGCGCATCGCACAGGACTGGGTCAGTGATATTCGCTCGTCGCGCCGCGAATGGAGCCCGCCGATGATCGCGCGGATGAAAGAATTGAAGTTGGACCGGGGACGCATCGGCATCAGCGGATTGAGCGGCCTGTTGCGCGCACCCGAGGGCACCGTCGTCAGCGGCATGCTCGAGGGCGTGCGACGCGCGTTTCCCAACGCCACGTTCGAGAACGCGACGGAGCTGCTGCAAGAGGCCCGCTCGATCAAGGGCGCCGAGGAAATCGCCTGGATCGAGCGCGCTGCGGAGATCCTCGATAAAGTCGTTGCTGCGATTCTCGCCAAAGCGCGCCCTGGCGTGATGGAGAACGATATGGTGGCGACGATCTGGCAGACTATCATCGCCAACGGCGGGGATTATCCATCGATGACGCACTGGGGCGCCGGTGCAGGGGTGCCTTGGGCCTGCCGCATCGCCCCCCATCGACCGCTGCAAGCCGGCGACATGATCAATACCGAGCTCGAAGCCAAGTACGGCGGCTATATTTCTCAGACCGTGCAAGCCGCTTGTTTAGGTAAGATTCCAACCGATTTGAAGCGCGCCTTCGACGCCAGCGTAAACGTCTTTGACGAACTGGTGAAATTCATGAAGCCGGGCATAACTTATCGCGCCGTGGTCGAGTTTTATCAGAATCTCGTGCGCGAATCCGGTTTCATCCCTAAAGGCATGCTGCTTCACGGCCGTGGCATCGGCGAAGACCGCCCACAAATCACCGGCGAAGTGGCCGGCGACATGTACACCAGCGCGACCTATACCCAACATTTAGATTTGCCGCTGCTCGAAGGTAATGTTTTCGTGCTCAAGCCTGGCGCCATGCCCGGCGACGCGCCCGATTCGATTCGCTGCGGCGACACCGTGGTAATCGAGAAAACCGGCGCAAGGCGGCTCGGCAAAAGACGGTTTACGTTTCCGGAAATTCTGTAAGAGATTTATTTCGCCAACTTGAAAATTTCCCGTGCAATCAGTTGACGCTCTGGGGTAACTTTTTGTACGGTCAGCGATAGTTTTAACTTCGGAGGTAAGTTGGATGGTTGCAGAAATTCGCTACGGTGTTGAAACCATCGACCACATCGCCATTCCAGTACGCGATCTCGAGGTCAATCAAAATTTTTACATCAATACCCTGGGACTGAAATTTAAAACCACCCGGCGCAACCCTGACGGCAGCCCGCGGCAAACCTACGTTCTCGCCGGGGACAATATTATCGGCCTGCACTTGCCGGGCGTCAACGCCGGCCCATCTGCGAGCACCGGCCCCCGCATCGGTATCAGCGTGACAGGCGAACAGTTCGAGCTTGTTGAGCGGAACTTACTTTCGGCGAACTACCGATTCAAAGGGCCGGTCCTACATTCGACCGAAGCGGCGATTAGCCGTTCGATTTATTTCGATGACCCTGACGGCAATCATTTAGAATTTTGCGTGCGCCGCGTCGAACCGCTCAACGAGTGTATCAGCCACACGGTGTTTGAAACTTGTAACATGAAAAAGGCTCTCACCTTTTACTCCGAGGTGCTTGGTACGGCTGTGCCGATTGTGTTTGGTAATGAGATGCTGGTCCCGACGCGCAGCGGTCAAATGATCGGTCTGGTTGAAGTCGCGGCACTGTCAGAGCGTAGCAAAAAGCACGGGCGCGGATGCCATATGGCGATGGATGTGCCGCAAGAAGATTTTGAATCGATGGTCGCTCTCGTCGAACGCTACGGCGGCAAGAGCCAGGGCGATAAGCGCGCCGACGACGGTCTAAGATCGCCAGGCGAGCGCAGCATCTATCTCTTCGACCCCGATAACAATCGGCTGCAGATCACAGCCCACGCGGCCAATCGGAAGGAAGAACTGCTCGACGACGAAGAAAAGTGGCGCCGCATCATCGCTGCCCGCAAAGAACAAGGCAAAGGTCTCACCCGCTGGGAAAGCGGCGGCAAGAAACTCATCTAGAAAGCGCTGGTCACGGTCAATCCCGGCATTTTCAATCGCATCCGCAGGGTGCGGCATGCCGCGCTCTGCTGCCCCCAATGCAAAGCGTTAGCGATGGGCTTTGCGGAACTCAACGCATTCTAATGTAATTCTGTACTCTGTCTCTATTGCGGCTAAGCTCCGGCTTTCGTCGCCAAAATCAGAGTCGTCCCTGGCAAAGTCTTGGGAATGTCGCCACGGGTTTGGATGGATGTGAATCCCGCTTTCTTCAACCAGTCCGAATACTGCGATAACGTCCAACACTCCCCTTCCGGCGTGTGCGTCAAAGTGTAGACGGAAAAACGCAAAGCGAAAGTCGGTTCGGTGCGTTCTTCGTTGGGTACGAAATCGTTGACGACAAAGGTACCGCCTGGCTTCAAGGCGGAGAACGCTTTGGCAAACAGTTCTTGATTACCTTTGGGTGATTCGAAGCGGCAGAAGTTGCTGGCGAGAACCAAATCATAGTAATTCGTTTCGATTTGGGCCGTATGGTGCTCGCCGTCGATGAAGCGAATCTTGCCTTCTAGGCCGCGCTCTTTGTTGGCTTTCTTTGCCACCGCATTGACGTTGGGCCAATCGAGTTGGGTCACCTGCGCGGTCGGATCGCGGGTCACGATGGTCATACCGAAAATGCTCGACCCCCCGGCGACGTCGAGCACGCGCAGTCCTTTGCGCTCGCTGCCAATTTTTAGAATATCGCACAGTGCCTTCGCTGCCGGCTCGGCGATGACGATGATGCCGAGAACGAGTTTTTCCCATACCTGCAGCTCCGCGTTGGTATCCATGCGGCTCAGCGGCTTGCCGGTCTTGAGCGACTCTTTGAGATGGGCCATGCCGTCCCATAGCGCCAGGGCGACATGACGGAAATCGCCGCAATAGGACGGCTTCCCTTTGACGAGAAAGGCCTGAGCCGATGGCGTGAGGAAGTACTTGGCGTCGCGTTTTTCGACCAGGGACAATGCCGGCAAGCTGTCGAGCACGATGCGCGTGGCCCGCGCATCGGTACCTGCTTCGCGCGCAACCGCTTCGGCGCTATTGAAACCTTTGCTGATCAGCGTGAAAAAATCGTATTCCAACGCGGCGTCGAGAATTTGACTGTTGGCGAAATCGCCGAGTATCCGCATCAGCGGACGGGGGGATATTTCCTCTTGAGTCGACTCCGCCATGATTATTCTTTGTAAAAACCTTCCTTTTTGATCTGCTGATAAACCCCTTCGAAGAACATGGCGAAGTAGGATGTGCCCATGCGCATGCAGTATTCTAAATTAAATCCTGGGCGGGTTTCGGCCTTGCCTTCGATGAGCAAGTTCTTCAAGACCAGCCAATCGAGATCGGCATGGGCCATGATGCCGTCATGCTCCTCGAGATCAGCTTTGGCGTGGACGCGAAAGTAGATTATCTTTTCTTCAGGAAAATTGTACGCCTTGCGCAGCGCTGTGCCGAAAAAGCGCGCCCAGTGGCCCACCGCCTCTTCGACGCAGAACGATGCCCACCACTCGACGATGGTCCCCTCATAGAGCACGCCGCGGTAGTATTCTAAAAAGGCGCGGCATTCGGCAAGCATCTCATACTCGACCATTTCGTCGTCGCGCAAACCGAAATTGCGACCCTGCTCGAGGACGATTTGAATATG
Organism: Binatia bacterium; assembly: GCA_035693605.1. Taxonomy (GTDB): domain Bacteria; phylum Desulfobacterota; class Binatia; order UBA9968; family UBA9968; genus DP-20. Next base: position 1,388 of record DASSGE010000959.1, on the reverse strand, counting down.
GCCCGGGGGCTTGGGATGAATCATCTCGTCAGCTACGTGGGCGGCGAAATGCTTGAGCAGCTCCGGATGACGTTTGAAAAAAGGCTGCTGGCGCTGATACGCGACGCCATGAAAATTGTTGATCTCGGCGACGAAGCCATACCAGTTTTGCCAAAAGATTTTGATCGCCTCCATCGGCAGCGTGCCACTACCCATGTCGGTGTGAAAGCGGCCCTTGATCAACCACTTGTCGGCAATGCCCAACAAGTAAGTCTTCAAATCGGCGATCACCGCATCGGCTTCTTGCGGTGAAAGTTTTTTGCCCGAGAAATCTTGTCTGCCCAGTCCCATAGTGCTCTCCTACTTTTCGTTCTTAGTATGTCCGCTTGTCCGAATCCGTTACTGGCATTGACCCCTTTGAACGCTTGAACCTTGAACCGCCTTAGAATAACGCGCCAGGATTCAAAATATTATTCGGATCGACCAGCTGCTTTATCTCTTTGACGAGGTCGTAGAGGCTGCCCAGACGGTTGTAGGGTACTGGCCCCTTGGTGCTTAGAGTCGGTGCCGTCCAGACCACGCCTCGTTCGTTGCTAAACTGCGCCACCATGCCCATCCATTTGCGCAGACGGCCGACGTCTTCATCGTCGTAGGGATTGTAAAATGTAAAGTACTCTTCTTTAATGGCCAAGTCGCGGGTGACGTAACTATCATGTTGCGGCGAATGTTCGGCGTCCCAAATGCCGCACTCGCGCTTAGCCGCCTCGTCGAGATCGTACATCTCTTTGAGGAAGCGCAGCGGGTACATTTTCGATGTTACCGCGAACATGCCGGTGTGGCGCACCACCGTGCCGCACCAACCGTCCGGTCCCATGATATGCCAGTCGGGCCAGCCATGCAGCCCCAGCTCCTGCGCCCTGGCTCCCATCGCCTTGTCGGCGATTTCCGGCACGTCGACGGCGCCGGCGGTTTTATAAATCCGCCGCATGCGTTTTTCTTTGAATGCGAGCTCTTCTTGTTCACGCGCCATCAGAACGGTTTTGAGAAAAAACCAGCCGTCCTCGGGAATCTTGTTTTTGTCATATAGGCCCTCTTCCATGGGCCAGTGATACTGCCAACGGTCGGTGAAATGGATGTCGTAGACAACTTCGCCGCGGACCAGCTCGATCAGGGAGTCCTGCACCTGTTGCAGCTGATCGCGGCGAAATACATAGCAGTAATCGTGCAGCCATTCGCGCCGGCATTGAATCGCGCGCAGACAAACTTTGCTGATGATGCCCATCGATCCGGCAGCGAGAGTGAACAATCCGAGTAAATCCGGCAGATGAATCCATTTTTGAAACGGGCCGAATGTCGTGCCCTGATTTGCGAGCGCACCGAGGCGAATGGTTTCGCCATTGGCGAGTATC
>DASSGE010000958.1:0-2726 GCA_035693605.1 Binatia bacterium | reverse complement strand
GTAATGGTCTTGAAAGGTGGCGTTTTGAGCTGGATCGAGGACCTCCAGCAAAGCTGCGGAAGGGTTGCCTTGAAAACTGGCGCCGAGCTTGTCGATCTCATCCAACATAAACACGGGATTTCTAGTGCCGGCCTTGCGGATCCCTTGAATAATGTTACCAGGTAGCGCCCCGACGTATGTGCGCCGGTGGCCGCGGATATCCGCCTCGTCATGAACACCGCCGAGACTCTGGCGCACGAACTTGCGATTCATCGCCCGGGCAATACTTTGACCGAGGGATGTCTTGCCCACCCCCGGCGGGCCGACCAAGCACAGGATCGGGCTTTTCCCTTGCGGTTTTAGTTTACGAACGGCGAGAAACTCGACAATACGCTTTTTCACTTTTTCCAGACCGTAATGATCGGCGTCGAGAATTTCACGAGCTTTGGGCAGGTCGATCTCTTCCTTCGTGACAACACTCCACGGCAGATCGGTTAACCATTCGAAGTAGGTTCGCAACAAGGAATGTTCAGCGGCCATCTCGGGAATGCGTTCGAATCGATCGAGTTCTTTCAACGCTTCCTTCTCAACATCGGGCGGCATCTTGGCCGCGAAAAGTTTTCTGCGCAGCTCTTCAATTTGGACTCCTTTGCCGTCCTCCTCGCCGAGCTCTTTTTGAATAGCCTTCAATTGCTCGCGCAGAAAATATTGGCGCTGTGACTTGTCCATGGAAATCTTGGTTTCATCGCCGATCTTACGGCTCAGCTCGAGCAGTTCGATCTGACGGGACAACTTTTCCGAAACCCTTTGGGCACGTGCCTCTGGGTCGAGGGTCGCCAACAGTTCTTGCTTCTCGGCGGTCGGCAGATCCAGGGTGGACGCGATCACATCGATGACCGACAACGGATCCTCCATCCTTTCGATCATCGCTCGCAGTTCGTTCATGGGTTCAGGGAATAATGACAATGCCCGAGCGGCTTCTTGACGCAGATGTAAGATGCGCGCCGCGAACTCGTTGGTCTGTGGTATCTGTTCTTCCACCATGGTGACCCGCGCAATCATCACGGGAGTGGTTTCGATAAACTCGCCGACTTCGAACCGGCGCCGGCCTTGCACGATCACCTGACGGCTGCCGTCCGGCAGGGTAAACAGGCGCAAAACATCCGCGGCGGTGCCGATGCCGTGCAGGTCTTTGGGTTGCGGCGCTTCCACATTGGGATCGCGTTGCGCAATAAAACCGATCGGCAGTTGTTGGCGCACGGCTTCTTCGACAGCCTGGAGCCGCTCCGGACGGTTGACCATCAGCGGCATAATCATCGACGGATAAAGCACCCGATTGCGCATCGGTATGATAATCATCGCGCCCTCGGGAATATGAAAACGAGGTTTCGACTTTGACAATGACAGTTCGTCAGCGCTCATGATTGCTTCCTAATCTGAATGGTGAGTAACCCATCCTGAAACGAAATCTCTCCGAGTAATAGCGGATACTCCCAGCCGACCAACCGGAGCCGGCGGTCAAAATGACCGAAGGGGATTTCCCATAGCTTAAGTTCCCCTTCATTGCAGCATTGGGGCAACCGTCGTTCGCCGGCGATCACCAGATCGCTACCCTCCAGCCGGACGTCGACCTTGTCAGTCCCAACCCCCGCGAGGGCTACCATCACCCACAGATTTTCGTCGGTCTCGACGACGTTAACCGGCGGTTGCCAGCTTGACGCTCGGCCGTGTTGTTCCCGATATTGTGATGTGGCGGCGATTCGTAAAAAATTCCTATGTATGCGCTCCGCCTGCTGAAGCAGTTGATTAGCTCGCCGCCAGACTGTGAAATCCCATTCTTGCTCTGCCATAGAATCCGAACCTCCACATGCATATTCACCCGTCCAACGATACACGGTAAATTCATTGAAGACCGTGCAAAACTAGACAACAAACTTGCCGCATCGGCGTAGACTACGCTGAGGTTATTGTAACAATCAGGAAGCCGGGTTTGAACCTGTGAAGTTTTATTTCGCGGTTACGAACTCCTATTTCGTCGAAGGGCTCGACGATTTGGTCGGGCGTCTCACCGTGTTCCTCGTCATGCGACACTTACTTTAAGGGTTAACGGCGCTTTCGCTCCTGTTCGGACATGGCATCGATAATGCTCTATCTACATGCGTAAGAGATAAAATCTGCAAACAGCAAACGGGGAGACAATCATGGTTGGATCACTGAAGAACAAGTTGCCGATGTTTTTATTGGCCGGCACGCTTGTGGTTGGCGGTTGTGCCGGCGGGTCATTGACGACTCGTGAGAAGGGCGCCGGCATCGGCGCCGTCGGTGGCGCCGTGGCCGGCGGACTCATCGGCGCAGCAGTCGGCCACCCAGGCGCTGGGGCGGCAATCGGTGGCGGGGTCGGCTTAGGCGCGGGAGCGATAATTGGCGACCAAATGCAGGGCCAAGAAAATCGGAACTCCACGCAAGACGACAGTATCCGGCAAAATCAGGCGGAAATAGATCGTCAAGAACGTGAGCTCGAACGGTTGAGAAGAGAACGCGCAGAGTATTAGAGGTCTCAGTCGACCGGCAAAGCAACCGTTAGCACGTCGCGCCTCCGCCGGCATTCCGCCGGGAAGGAACGAACGGCACCGCGCGATCGCCATGTCCCAGGGATCTCGGCCTTACGCGCCCATCGCTGTCAAAAATAACCGGCTGCTGTATCTGCCGTGATGTAACCGAAAAACGCTGCGTTTGCCGCGCACGAA
>DASSGE010000957.1:0-6310 GCA_035693605.1 Binatia bacterium | reverse complement strand
TTTGCGTCCTTTGCGCTCTCTGCGGTAATAATTCCGAGTCTTATCTCTTCACGCTCACTCGCCAGACTTTGTTGCCGCCATCGTCGCTGACCAGCAGTGAACCGTCGGTCCAGTCGGCGACCCCGACCGGCCGTAAACTTCTTTGGATTTAGGGCGGGCAAAAAGCCGCTCATGGTGGTTAACCCCTTCGGTTATTTCTTCGCTGTCACGCGCCAGACTTTGCCGCCGCTGTCGTCTGCGACGAGTAGCGAGCCGTCAGGTGCAACAGTGACGCCGACCGGCCGGCCGTAGGCTTCAAATTTGTTCTCGTCGGCGATGAAGCCGGTGAGGATGTCTTCGATGGGCCCGGCAGGTTTGCCATTGGCGAACGGCACGAAGGCGACTTTGTAGCCGACCATCTTGGAGCGGTTCCACGAGCCATGCATGCCGATGAAGGCGCCGCCACGGTAGCGTTCCGGAAACGCTTTGGCGGTGTAGAAAGCTAGGCCGAGAGCGGCGGTGTGAGAGCCCAAGGCGTAGTCGGGCTTGATCGCTTTGGCGACCAGGTCGGGACGTTGGCCTTTTTTGCGCGGGTCTTCGATCTGGCCGAAATACGAATAGGGCCAGCCGTAGAAGGCGCCGTCTTTTACGCTGGTGAGATAGTCCGGCACCAGATCGTCGCCAAGCAAGTCGCGCTCATTGACCACCGTCCAGAGAGTTTTGGTTTTCGGTTCCCAATCCATGCCGACGGGGTTGCGCAGCCCCCTGGCGAAGATCCGCATGCCGCTGCCATCCGGATTGATTTCAATAATGCCGGCGCGCCGCTGGTCTTTCTCCCAAGCATTTTCTTCGTCGACGTTCGAAGCGGAACCAATGGCGATGTAAATTTTCTTACCCGCCGGATCGGCGATGAGAGTGCGCGTGTGGTGGCCGCCGGCCGGAAGATCGACAATTTTTTCTCCTTTACCCTCGATCTTTGTCTGCCCGGCGCGATAGGGATAACGCACCACGCTATCGGTGTTGCCGACATAAAACCAATTGCCCAGCGCGAGCATCCCCTCGGGCATATTCAGTCCGCCGAGGAAGGTTTCGCGCATGTCGGGTTTGCCGTCGTTGTCGGTGTCGCGGAACAACGTGATGCGATTGGCCGACTTTTCCGGCCGATCCGCGCGACCGGGCCATTCGCGAATGGATTCTACGACGAGGATATCTTTGTTAGGTAGGATATAGGTTTGACGCGGATTGGCTAAGTTGTCGGCAAACAGACTGACTTCAAAGCCCGGCGCCGCCTTGGGCATTCGCCCTGGCGGCCAGCCGATCACTTTCGATTGGTTTCGTGCCGAAGGTGTTGCGAAGGGCGCCGGCAGTTGGAGCCGATCCGTCGGACCGGTGCCGGGTGCGTATTCAGGCGGCGGTAAATTATCTCGGGCTGCGCAAGAGATTGCGAAAGCGGCGCTCAGTGCCAGTGTGAAATGGATGAGACAATGTTGCGACATGACTTCCTCCCTTGTGTCGCGTCGATCGTTCACCATTTACTATACTGCAAATCGACCCTTATCGTAATGCGACCCTGGGTCAGTTGTGCAAGCCGGCGCTCCGTTCTAAGATCGCCACGGTTCGCAGGAGGGCTGGATGCATTATCGTGATTTGCGCGGTTGGCTTGAGGGTGTGGATTCGTTCGGCGAGTTGCGGGTCGTCGAAGGCGCCGATTGGAATCAGGAAATCGGCGCGGTGGCCGAAGTGGCGGCGCAGTCCAATCCGCCGCCGGCGGTGCTGTTCGACAAGATTAAAGACTATCCCGCCGGACGTCGCGTCCTCACCGGCATCCACAATCCGACACTCAAACGCCAATGTCTGACCAACCATCTGCCGCTCGACTACACGCGCGATCAATTTATCGACGCGTGGAAAAAACGCCTGGATCATCCGACCCTGCTGCCGCCTCAGGTTGTTGATAGCGGGCCGGTGCTGGAAAATATTTTTGAAGGCAGGGATATCGATTTATTGTCCTTGCCGGTGCCGTGGTGGCATGAAGGCGACGGCGGCCGCTACATCGGCTCCATGGACGCGACGATTAGCCGCGACCCTGAGGAAGATTGGATCAATGTCGGCTGCTACCGGGTCATGGTGCACGACAAAGATACCCTGGCGCTCTATATATCGCCGGGACATCACGGCCATATTCACCGGCAAAAATATTTCGACAAGGGCCAGCCGTTTCCTGTGGCGATCAGCTTCGGTCCCGATCCACTCCTGTGGTTCTTCGGCCAGATGGAAATCCCCGCGGGTCAGTCCGAATACGACTACGCCGGCGGCGTGCGCGGCGAACCCTATGAAGTAATTCTCGGCAAACACACCGGGCTGCCGATCCCGGCCTTTTCGGAGATCGTTATCGAGGGCGAAGTGTTGCCCGGCACGAAAATCCCCGAAGGGCCGTTCGGCGAATTCACCGGCTACTACGCCGGTGGCCTGCGCTCGGAGCCGATGTTGAAAGTAAAGCGGCTCATGTATCGCAACGATCCGATCATGACCGGCGCGCCGCCGTTCAAGCCGGCGGCCGGCGCCGAGAATAATTTGATTCGCGCCGCTTATATCTGGAACTACCTCGATAAGGCTGGCGTGCCGGACGTGCGCAGCGTGGCCTATCATCAAACGAGATTGCTGGTTGCCTTGTCGATCAAGCAGCGCTATCCCGGCCATGCCCGCCAGGCGGCGCTGGTCGCGTCGCAATGCCGCGCCGCGGCGCTGCTCACGCGCTACGTCATGGTGGTCGACGACGACATCGATATCTGGGACAGCAACGAACTCCTGTGGGCGCTGTGCACGCGCACCGACCCGGCGAAGGACATCGACATCCTGCGGCGCTGTTGGAGCAATCCCATCGACCCGATCATCCCGCCGAGCGAGCGCGGCTTTCAGTCGCGCGGCATCATCGACGCCTGCCGGCCGTACGAATGGATCAACGAATTCCCCAAAGTCTCGGGGGCGAGTAAGGAGCTGAAAGAAAAAGTCACGAAGAAATTTGCCGCGAGTTTGGCGGGGAAGAAGATTTAAGGAATTAAACACAAAGAGCACAAAAGGCATATAAATTAAGAAGTCCGGAATCGGATGATTAACCGCCGAGAGCGCAAAGTTCACGAATCGAATTGGGAGTCGTAGCGGCGGGTTTTTAACCCGCCCTGTCCGCGGATCGAAGAATCTTATGCTTATACGAATTTTGTCGTTAGTCGTTTCATTTCTCATGTTGCCGCAGGGCGCGCTAGCGCAGCAGGAAAAGAAGCCCGCGGAAAAAGTTCGGCTGGCGGTGGCGGCGAAGGCATTGACGTTGTTGCCGTACTATTTCGGCAAGTCGAAGGGATTGTTCGAGCGCGAAGGAATCGATCTGGAGATTATCGCCATGCGGCCGCCGGTGGGGATCACGGCATTGCAAGCGGGCGAGGTCGATTACGGCGGGTCCACCGGCGTCGCATTACGCGCGGCGATGAAAGGCCTACCACTCAAGGCTTATATGTTCATTCAGACGCGCTTGAGTTTTACGCTCGTCGGCCAGCCGGGCATGACCCCAGCGCGGCTGCGCAATATTGCGGTTAGCGGCATCGGCTCGCTGGCCCATACCGCCGCGATCACGGTGGCGCGGCGCCTGGGCCGTGACGGTCCCAACGATAAGGTCGTCTACCTTGCCACCAATACGACGCCGAGCAGTTTCCAATCGCTGACCGCCAAAGCCGTCGACGCGGCGATCTTGACGCCGCCGTATACGTCGATGGCGACGTTGGCGGGTTACGTCGATCTTGGCGATACCTTCGATGTGCGCGATCTGCAGGGCGGTATCGTCGGCCGGGTGAGCCACGTGCAAAGTCATCGCGAGCAGGTGAAAGCGATGATCCGCGCCGTTCTGCGCAGCACCGACCTGATTTTAAAAAACGAAGCCGAGGTGGTCGCCTATATCCAGAAAGACTTCGCCCTTGACCAAAAGGTTGCCCTCGATAGTTACAAAATCTTGCTGAAGGTGCTTAACCCCGACGGCGATATCGACGACGCGACTTTGAAAGGGATCATCGATAAGATTCGCCAGGAGTCGGGTCTTGCCGCGGAGATTCCATCCGACCGTTTAGTCGATCTAACGTTATTGCGTGAAGTCAAAGCGGAGTTGCGAAAGAGATAGCGCTCAAGTTGCTAGGATGGCATACCCCTAGTAAGCTTGCCCAGGTAAATACCAACCTAATGGAGGTCCCGATGATGCGTCATTTCAGAGTTGCAGCGGTCTCGATCGCCCTGGTCCTTTGGCAATCGATTGCGTTTGCCGATTTGCCCGAACCCAAAGGTAAAACGGAAAATCCCAACGTCGTCGCGGCGCGCAAAGCGATCGATGCGAAGGATTACAAAAGCGCAGTTGGACATTTGACCAAGGCGGTGCAAGAACTACCCAACGACGCCGACGCCCACAGCATGCTGGGCTACGCCTACCGCAAGACCAACGTCTTCGACAAATCCATGGAGCATTATCAACGGGCGCTCAAGCTCGATTCGAACCATCGCTGGGCGCACGAATATTTGGGCGAACTCTATCTCGACATGAATCAGCCGGATAACGCCGAGAAGCAGCTGGCGGCGCTGAAGAAGGCCTGTCCGTTTTTCGGTAAATGCGAGGAGTTCGAAGATCTGAAGAAGGCGATCGATTCTTATAAAGCGAAGAAGAAGTAGGGATTAGTGATCTAGGGGCTAGTGATTAGCGGTTAGTGGGGAGGTTCTCATGGCCGAGGCTATCAAAGTAAAAATTGGATTCGTCAGCGGCGGGTCGAGCAACATGCCGCATTACCATAGCTTCACGCCCATGGTGCCGAAGGATGTCGAGCTCGACTTCCAGGGTCTAAATCTTTACGGCAAGTCGCTTTATGAAATTTCGGACAAGAAGGATGTCATTCTCAGCCGGGTGAAGAACTATATCGCCGAGCGTAAATGGGACGGTCTGATTGTCACCGCGGCGCCGACCGAAGTGTTGAATCCTGGACTGTTCGACGATCTTAAAGCGGCGGTGTCGATTCCCTTCACCACCGCGCTCAACGCCTGCGTCGCGGCCCTGCGAACATACTCGGCACCTAAGGTGCTGCTGCTCACGCCGTTCGATGCCAAGTTGAATGACCTGATCGTCGCCCATCTAGCCAAAGCCGGCGTGACCGCGATCTCGCCGAATTCCTTCGCCGAACTGGCGGTGCCCAAGCGCATGACACCCGACGAGGTCTTCGATCTAACGAAGAAAAACCTCGCCGTCGCCGGCAAAGTCGACGCGATCTATTTCCAAGGCGCGGTGCTCGACCCGCTTAAATGTCTGGAGCGCATCGAGTCCGAACTGAATGCCACCGTGATCGCCAGCAACCCGGCGATGTTGTGGTATGTGCTTTCCAAGCTTGGCTATAAGTATCCGACGAGCGGGTACGGAAGATTGCTGCGCGAGTGGCCGGATCTCGGTCAGTAACGTTGAAAGTTCAAGGTTCAAAGTTCAATGCTCGGACCGCCCGAACTTTAGAAAAATCATCGGTGAGACTGATTAGTACCGCCCTTGACGCCGGCAATCTAGAACGCGCCTACAAAAGCTTCCGCCGCTATTTCTAGAAGGGCCCATTGCATTCATAAATTTCCATACAATGACCGGTGTATGGACCTCGCTCTCTTGTCGGGAAAAATTGGCAGGTAGGTGGAGTCATCATAGAAAATGGCCATTGGGAAGTGAAGCGAGAGTTTTCATACACTGGTCAGTGTAATCACTAGTTAGCCCGAAGAACCAGGAGGAGGAAGGACGATGGCGGATCTACGTGAACTGTACTTTGGTACGGCGACTCAATATTACGTCGCGGGGCGCTATGCAATGTTCTCCGGACTCGTTCCTGTTGCGGGAAACCTTCTACACCAAGCTGTAGAGATGGCGCTCAAGGGTCATCTTGCGACCACACTATCCACGTCAGATCTCAAAAATCATAAACACAGTCTCCATAAGCTATGGCGCACTTTCAAAAAGAACCTGCCGACTGCTCATCTCAAGAAATACGATTCCGTAATTACCCGATTGGACCAGTTCGAAACGATCAGATATCCAGAGCATATCGCGAAACACGGCATGCTTGTGCTGCAAGATGCAGCCAAAGTGCGGTCCCGATCAAAAGCGAAGGTACATCAGACCGTTCCGCGGTATGATTTACGCCTACAGGACGTAGATGCCTTACTCGATGCGGTCTTCGATTCTTCCTCTGTAAATCCGAAGTTTTTCGTCACGGGACTGAACTCGCTCGCGAAAAAGTACCTCGTAATGGAGAACGCAACACGTTTGGCGGGC
>DASSGE010000956.1:0-11502 GCA_035693605.1 Binatia bacterium | reverse complement strand
AAACCGGAACTCGCGAAGGGGATCTTGGCGTGGGACAATTCGGCGAGAACTTTAAAACCTTTCTTGCGCAGCTCGCGGGTAAACGACGGTTCGGTCAAGATCGCGTCGATGCGGCCGGAACTCAACGCTTGGGATAACACCGTCTGATCTCCCAGCGCTTGCAGCTTGATACGATCGCGCTCGGGACTGAGCTTGAAATGTTCCAGACCGAGGATAGCGCCGATCCAAGTAGTACCGCCGATGTTGGTCACGCCAATTTCCTTGCCGCGCAACTCTTCCATGGACTTCACGTCGGGGCGGCTGACGATGTCCCAATAGACCTCATGAGTGAAGGTCGCAACGATCTTGAGATCGTGACCGGTGGCCGCTGCGTTCAAGGTTGGCGCGCCGCCGGTGTGGCTCAATTGCACCTCACCGGTGGTGAGCGCCATCACTTGGATGGTGCTATTACGGACATAAATCGGTTCGACTTCGACGCCGTTTTTTTTGAATAAGCCATTCTGCACTGCAAACCACAGCGGTGCGGCGCTGACGCCGACGTTGGATTGACTGAGCCGAACCTTGGCCGGTGCCGCCGCCCCGTAACCGGCCCGTCCATTCAAGATCGTCACAGCGAGCGCCGCCAGGAAAACTGCGATCACGTTATTGGCCACTGCCAAATTACACCGCCGATGATTTTAATAATTGAGTCAATGAACGGATCGAAGCCAGCGATTCGAGTCTCTTAACCTGATCGATGATGGCCGCGCCGCTCGTAGCGTCGATAATGCCGCGGGTTGCTTCACTGAATTTCGCTCCTACCGCGTCCCACCCGTGCAGATCGCTCGGCGTCTGTAACTTTTCTTCCAGGCGCAGGCCGTTTTTCAAATTCACAACCAATAGCGGCCCGCCTGGCGTATGGCGCACGCGCCCCATCAATTCTTGCACCAACGGTTGCTGCACATTGGCGTCGATGAAGTCGTTGGGTTTTAGTTCGCGATGAATCAGCGTCATGGCCAGACAATAGGCCATACTAAATCTGCCCTCGTAGCCGCGCTCGGGGATCTGGCGCACCAGCGGATAGGGTTTTTGATCGCATTCGATGGACGCAACGGCTTCAGGTTTCAGGTCGTGTTGACGTGCCAGCCGCAACATCGCTTCTAGACCATTGTGCGTCGCCGTGCAGGATGCGTAGGGTTTGATTCGTAACTCATGAGCCAGATGGAAGTTGACGCCAAGCTCACGCGCCAGCGATGCGACAATATCGTCGGGGATCGGTCCCAAAGCGTCGAGCAAGCCAAAAGGTCCTTCGATCGCAGTATCGTCGCTGGAAAAACCGTTCTGTGCGAGTAGCGCGCACGTCAATCCGGTAGCCGCCGCATGGCCGGTGCGAAACGGTTTCGCCATGGTGCCGCCGTCGCGCGTCAAAGCACCGCAGGAACCTGCCGCCAAGCCGATGGCCGCCAGGGTCTCGCGCGCTGACAAACTCACGGCGTGCGCGGCCGAGCAGGCCGCGGCGATGGGGCCAAGGATGCCATTGGAGTGCCAGCCTTTGGCGCCGGGCCCGATGCCATCGGAGCGCCGGCCGAACAATGCGTCGAGGCTGTTGCGCACCTCGCGGCCGACGATGAAGGCCGCAAGCATCTTGGCGCCGGATAGATTCAGTTGCTCGGTAACCGCGAGAGAAGCGGCCAAAGTGTAGGTTGTCGAATGATTGCGATCGTCATAGTCCAGACCATGCGCAAGCGTGCCATTAATAAGTGCCGCGTCGCGCGGGCTTACAGACTGGCTGGTGCCCCAGATTGTGCAAGGACCAGGACTTGCGTTGGCGCTGGCAAATTTCAACAAGCTTACGCCCACTTCCTGGGTAGCCGCGAGGGCGGCCACGCCCAAGCAGTCGAGGATCGCCAGCTTAGCGTTCTCTAGCGCTTTTGGAGGCGCGGCCGGCAACGAGAAGTTTACGGTAAAGTCAGCAAGCCTCTGTGAAAGTCTGTGCGCGCCGTTTGGGAGTTCTTCGGACATGACAAATCCTCAACTTCAAGGTCAGTGGCCCTTGGCATATAGCGAGTCGATGAAACCGCTCTCGTCGAGCTTGCGGATGAAGCGGTTGTCGATAACTTCTTCAACCTTGACGCTCGCGACTTTGGCGTTGAGCGTCGCCATCATTCTTTGAATATTGCGCAAGCTGTCGACGACGCCGTAGGGCTTCTTTTCGAAACCAATCAACATATCTTGATAGCCGTCTTCCAGGCTCCCCACATCGTTGATTTTCATGTGGCGCATCATGGTTTGCATGACAATGCTGCGGTTGACTGGCGTGCTGACAAAGGCTTGTGCCTCGATGAGCGCTCTTAATACGCCTTCAACAACCGCAGGACGGTCACGCAAAAAAACACCATTGACCGCGAGGGCTGTGCTCATGAAGGGAATCTTGGCGCGATAAAGTTCCGCCAGGATCGACATGCCTCTGAGCTTGGTCCGGCGACTGAGAAAGGGATCAAGCAGCGTCGCGTCGATGTTGCCTGCTTCCACCGCTTGGGCGAGCAAGGTTTGGTTACCGATGCCATTGACGCGGATCTGGTCGCGGGTCGCGTCTAACCCCAAGTGCTCAAGGGTAAGGTAGGCGGCCATCCACGTGGTGCCGCCGATGTTGGTTACGCCGAAGCGTTTGCCGCGCAAATCTTTCGCATCTTTGATTTCCGGACGGACCACCAAATCATAAGCCAGCCGGTTGCCGGGGGCGGCGATGATTTTTAGGTCCTGGCCGCCGGCCACTGCCGATAGCATCGGCGAGCCGCCGCTGCTGGCAAACTGAACTTCACCGGTGGCGAGCGCGGTCATCTGCAGTGGACTACTGCGCAGATAGATCACTTCCATCTCGATGCCATGTTTAGCAAACAGCCCCAACTCCTGAGCGATCCACAGCACGGTGGAACGCGCACTCACTGCCGACTGACTGATACGGACTTTGACGTTATCGGGCTTGGCGCTCTTTTGCAGCGACTGCGCCGCGTCTAGCCGCGGCGTTGGCCCGAACGCCGTCAGCAACAGCAAGACGAGGTAACCAAGAATATGCCTGCGGGCGTCGATGGCGTCAGTGTCCCTTCGCAAACAGATTGTCGATATATCCACTCTCGTCGAGCTTGCGTACGAAGCGGCTTTCAATAATGTCCTCTGCCTTTAGCCGTGTCACTTTCGGATTCAAGCTGTTCATCATGCGCTGAATATTGCGCAAACCGTCAATCGACGGATAGGGTTTTTTCTCGAAGCCGACGAGTATTTCCTGATAGCCTTCTTCTAAGATGGTAGGATCGGTAATCTTCATTTGCCGCGCCATGGTTTGCAGCACGCTGTATTTGTTGGCCGCAGCAGCAACGAAAGCCTGAGCTTCCAAAATCGACCTCAAAACGCTTTCAACAATCTCGGGATTTTCTTTCAGATAGGTGCCGTTGACGATGAGACTCGTGTTGATAAAGGGAATCTTGGCGCGGTAGAGATCGATCAACACCGACAATCCTTTTTGCTTGAGCCGCCGGCTCAAGAATGGATCGAGTAGCGTGGCGTCGATATTCCCGGCTTCAACGGCTTGCGCGAGGATGGTTTGGTTACCCAGAGCGTTGATCCGGATTTGGTCGCGCTGGTAATCGAGGCCGAGATGCTCCAACGCCAGAATCGCCGCCATCCATGTGGTACCGCCGATGTTGGTCACGCCGAAGCGTTTGCCGCGCAGATCCCGCGCTTCTCTGATTTCCGGGCGAACCACCACGTCGTAAGCTAGACGGTTGCTCGGACTAGCGACGATCTTTAAGTCCTGGCCGCCGGAGACCGCCGACAGCACCGGCGCGCCGCCACTGCTGGCGAATTGCACGTCGCCGGTGGCCATGGCCGCCATTTGCAAGTTGCTGCTGCGCAGGTAGATGGTTTCGACCTCAAGGCCATTCTTTGCAAATAGTCCCTGGCCTTGAGCAATCCATAGTATCGCTGAGCGCGTGTTGACTGCTGACTGGCTGATACGAATCTTCGTCAGGCTGGGTCTAGCGCTTTTAGGCGCGACTTGTGCCGCCGATACGGCGTAGGTGTTTAACAGCAACGTCAGAACGATGATCGCGCTGGGCCGAAACATGTTTCTCACCGGGATCTAATGTTTCCTCATCGCTGAGCCGCTTCGACAATACTAGCGCTTACTGATGAACAGCTTGCGCATGAGTCCCTCCCACTCATTCATTTTTTTCTCATATTCTTCGGGTGTGTATTTGCTTTCGAGATAGAGTTTTTTGAACTTTTGCTCCAACGACCCGATATCGCTTCGTGGCGAGCTCAGCCCGCCTTTCATGGCGACCTGCTGCCCTTCCTTGGAATGAATGTAGTCGAGAAATAACAGCGCGGCATGCGGATGAGGCGACCCGAGCACCATACCGGAAATGCCGACGCCGGCAATCACCGGGTCCAAGGGGCGCCATTCCACCGGCGCGCCTTTTTGCTTGTGGGTCAAGATGTTGGAATTAAAAATCGTCGGCGATAGGGGGACCTCGCCGGAAGCGACGAGTCCGGATAAAGCTGCGCCTGAAATATTCTGCACATTGATCTCTTGGGCGCTGAGCTTCTCGAGAAATTCGCGGCCCATCAACTCGAGCAGCGCGCCGATCCATTGCGTTCCGGTCGTGGTTCCGGCAATCGACATCTTTCCTTTCCATTTGGGATCGAGATAATCTTTGACGCTCTTCGGCGCGTCCGCGGGAGCGATCACCTTCGAGTTGAATCCGAGGCTGATGTAAATCTCGCGGTTGGACCAGCCATAAACGCCGTTTTTGCCTTTGAGCTTTGCCTCATCATCGTAAGCGCTTAGCTCCGGCGAGAAATGCTCATGGAGCATTTTTTCGCGCAACATGATCGCCATATACTCGGGGCTGGTTTCGACAACGTCGGCGATGTTGCGATTCGCGGCGATCTCCTCCGTGAGCCGCTTCAACAGCGCTTTGGAGTCGCTGCGCCAGACGTTGGCCTTGACGAAAGGATATTTCTTTTCGAACTCCTGCGAGACCGGTCCGGCCACCCATGTATTCGACGTGTAAAAGACGACCTGGCCTTCTTTCCGGGCGCCTTCGAGCAAAATCTTTTCCCGGTCCTTGCCTTGATAGAGCGCTAGTTCGACCGGCGACAGCGGTTTGCCCTGTGCGGCCAAGGATGATGCAGTTGGCAGGCCGGCAATTAGCAATGCAAATATCAGCAAGGTTGTATTGAGCATTAAGCGATCTCCCTTGTTTGGCTCGATAATCATTTAATCGAAGTAGCCGTCCTTGTGCGCCCACAGCCAGAGATAGGCGATTTTTTCATTGTAAAGCTCGGAATAGCCAACATGGCCATAGCGTGGGATTAAAACAACATGGGCGCCGCGTGTGGTTGCGGCGTATTTCCGGCCCATGAACATCTCGCGCTTGTTTTCCAACGGCGCGCCGCCGTTGACCCAGTGGCCTTTGTCGTTCTCGCCGGCGACCAGCAAGACTCGAATCGATCTCAACCAATCCGCATCCGGTTCCTGTAAATGGTCGAAGTATTCATCGCGCGGCAGTCCGGTGCGTTTGGGGTATTCCTCCAAGATTCCAAGGGCGGCATTGTGCTGATTGTCGCATAAGCTGGTTTTCATTTGGGAACGCAGCGGGCTGACCAGACGGATGTAATCGTCGGCGCCGCCCCAGGGCGTCAAATCTTCCGGATCGACGTAGCCAGAGTTTTTGAATGAGTCAGGGGAACGTCGCGACACATGGTCCAGTGGAATCTCCCGATATTTTTCCGCGCCGGTCTGGTCGCGCCACTCTTTGCGCCAGCCGTCCGGCCCGCCACTGCCGAAGCCGACAATGCCGATGACTTTGGTTTTCTTGCTGAAGCGCGCCAGGTGCGCGGCCATGGGTCCACCGGTGGAATGGCCGAAGCCGATGATTTCATGTCCCGCCAGATGTTGATCGGTAAGCGTGCCGGCCCCCTGGAGTATGACGTTGAAGGTGCATTTCAGATTGCGGTCAGAAATTTCTTCCTGACTCAATTGTCGATCCATGAGATAGATCGGCATGCGCTCGGGTATGGGAACTTTCCACACGCCTCCAGGCGGGTAATGGCCCGGATAGGTCAGCGCCAGGACTTTGAACCCCTGGGCAGCCGCAACCCGTGCCAGACCCGGCCGGCCGTCGGGCGTCAAGTCCATGATCTTTTCACTGCCCGCTCCGCCGTGAAAAAACACGAAGGCGCGGCGCGGGTGAGTTTCCTTCTCCGGTGTGTACAGCGTGCCGTGCATGTCCCAGTCGTAGCCGTTGCGCTGATAACGACCGGTTACATCCGAGCTGGTAAACTTTCCGTCGGAATAGGGCGGCGCGATAGCCAGCCATTCGTCCCAAGTAAACTGCAGTAACAGCTCGTCGGATTTCAATCCCGCTAAATATTTTTCAATCGCGCTGGCCATGGCCCTGTCTCCGGTTACGATTTGCTGGCATATGTGTCGAGATAATATTTGGCAATCTCACCTTTGGTGGCGAACCATACATCGGGAAAGCCCTTAGCGTAACGGATGCATTCTTCCCACACACCGATTAAGTGCGGCCGGCCGCCGATATGGGCATGGACCAGGCAGTCGATCAATTTAGGCGCGCCCGCTTGACCCTCGGCGTACAGACAATCAAAGGCGGCTTTGAAACTGTCAAAATAAACTCGGGGCGGATTCTTGGGTGTGAAAATCCCCGAGAGATCGTTGGCGTAATCGAGCCGCGGCATAATGATCAGCGGCTTACCGTTGACGGTGCGATGCTGCGGAATGTCGGGCCCCGGTAAATCTCCGGTCCAATAAATACCTTCATCGACAAAATTGCCAAAGGTGTAATCATTGATGCGATGCCCGGGGCTGACCCAGCCGACTGGCCGCTTCCCTGTGACTGTCGCAATGGCTTCGAGGGTGCGCTTGATCAAAGCTCGTTCGCTGGCGGCACTCTCGACGTCCGACAGCGCCACATCGTTGGCCCAGCCATGACCGACAATTTCGTGACCGCCGGCATGGAGTTCCTTCAACTCGTCAGGAAAATCTTCGGCGATACGGCCATTGGTGTCGATGGTGCCTTTGACGCCATTGCGGGCTAAGACATCCATGATGCGCCAAATGCCGGCCTTACCGCCGTATTCACCATAGGCGAGCGACGCGTAGTCCGGCTTGCCCTCGCTGCGCCGGTACTGCGACGATTTCTCAAAGGCTTCAAAGGCAACAAAGAAGCTGACGGCGATTTTAGCATTGTCGGGCCACCTGATCGGAGCGAGTCTCATGGTCAATTTCCTTTATTGTTTCGGCGTGCCGAAAACATTGCGAAACTGTTCGTAGCTCTTATTGAAATCGTCGCCGGCGCTAAACTCATCAATGACGAAATTCAATTTGTCCAATCCCTGAACGTTGGTCGGCACAGCGCGGCGAGTGGGCACGCGGCCAAACGAGGCGATAATTCTTTGGCCTTCTTCCGACAGCATGTAGTCGACGAAGAGTTTCGCCGCATTCGGATGCGGAGCTTTGGCGCCGACGCCGATGGGCTGGAACTTGGTGAAGACCGGATCCTGCGCCACCCAGTCCACCGGCGCGCCTTTGCGCTTTGCGTCTTCAGCGTTGTGAATGTAGGTGTTAAGCACCAGCGGAAACTCACCGGCGGCAAGCAGCCCGGTGATGATCGTCAGCCCCGAATAGAGGCGAAACTCCTGACTGCCGAGTCGCTTCATGTAGCTCAGGCCTTTTTCCTGGCCGAGCCGTTTGAGTTTCCAGGAAAACCACTCAGGTTTGGTGCCGTCCATGGCCATCTTGCCGCGCCATTTGGGATTCAGCAGATCGTCGTCGGTCACCGGAACTTCGCTGCGCTTCAGTATTTGGGTATTGTAAGCAATGACGTTCGGCATCATGTAAATCGCCGCCCAAAATCCATCGACATCGAAAAAGCCTTTTTGGAGCTGTTTCGCCTCGGGCGAAAGATATTTTGCCAGCAGGTTTCTCTTCTTAAGAAAATACGCTTGGGTTTCGGCGGACTGGACGACATCGAAGTCGAACCGGCCGGCTTGAGTCTCGGTCATGATCTTGGTCAGCAGCCGCTCGCCCACGGCACGAAACATTTGAACTTGCAGGAATGGATATTTGGCGCGGAAAGCGTCATTTAGTTTTTGCGCTTGATCGACGGTCATCGAAGTGTAAAGGACGAGAGAGCCTTCCTTCTTGGCGCCTTCGATGGACGCTTCATGATTATTGGCGTGAATCGGCGCTGCGATTAGGAGACTTAGCAGACCACAAAAGAGAACACTTGTGTATTTGCTCATATTCTCACCTTGGCAGGAACTGGTGCCGGATACTATCAAGTCGTCAATGAAAGGGTCAACCGCATGGCCCGAGAAGTTTGATGCAAAAAAAAAAGGATGTCCTATTGGACATCCTTTCAATCAGGCTATGCAATGAATCGATTAGGCCGTCGCCAGCAGCGCTTCGAAGTCAGCGGGGAATAATTTGAGGGCGCTTTCGATCGGCGGCCCAGGCATGGCGATCAAGTTGCAAAATCCCTTGCCCTTATTGAACGCCAGCACTTTGCCGAATTGTTCCAGGATCGCGAGGTTACCCTGACCCTGTTGCACTTTCTTCATCAGCATCGAAAGGGTGCTGGTCTCCATACGACAGGCGGCGCATTGACCGCAGGATTCGGCGGCGAAGAAGCCAGTGATGCGTACCAGCTCATCGACGATCGAATCGCCTTCGCGAACTATGTGGACAACGCCGCAACCGAGCATGGAGCCGGCTTCCCGCATGGCGTTTGGTTCCAACGGCGTATCGATCTTGTCGGCGGGGAGGTAGGCAGACGACGGTGAGCCGGGCATGATCGCTTTGATCTTTTTGCCATCTTTCAGGCCGCCGCCGCACTCTTCGATGAGATGACGCAGTGGTGTGCCAAAGGGAAGCTCGTAGATGCCGGGACGTTTGACGTTCTCGGTTTCGTTGAGTGAGAACAACATCGTGCCGGGACAATCTTTTGTGCCGAAGCCGCGGTACCAATCGGCGCCTTTTAATAGAATGCGCGGCACGTTGGCCAGGGTCTCGACATTGTTTACCGATGTGGGTTTGCCGAACAGGCCGACGGTGACGGGGAAAGGCGGTTTCTGCCGCGGCAGCGGCTTCTTGCCTTCGATCACTTCCAGTACGGCGGTATCTTCGCCGGCGACGTAATTATGTGGCGCGGCGATGATTTCAATTTCGAGGTCATAGTTGCTGCCGAGAATTTTTTCACCCCAGTAGGCGGCTGCTTTGGCTTCGCTCAAGGCGTCAGTAACGCTCTTTATCGCGTTTTCGTATTTCGCGTTTATGTAAAGATAAGCTTTGCCGGCACCGATAGCGTAAGCCCCGAGCACCGCGCCTTCGATGACTAAATGTGGCAAGTTCTCCAGCAACACCCGGTCTTTTCGGCTGCCCGGTTCGTCTTCACCGCCATTCATCACAAGATAATGAGGTTGCTCAGGCGCCTCGCGCGTGAGGTGCCATTTTTTACCGGTAGGAAAACCTGCGCCGCCATGGCCGCGCAGGCCGGCGTCCGAAACAACCTGAATTACATTCTCAGGGGTCCCCTTGAGGGCCTTGGCTAAAGCTTCATAACCGCCGCGGGCTTGATACTCTTTCAGGCCTTCGCGGCCTTCGACCATGCCCTTGGGGAAAAGGATGCCTTCCATCGGCCTAGAATACTCCTGTGTCGAGTAGTTGATAGATCAATTCCTTCAAAGACGAATCGATGGTATCCAAGCGCTGCACATGCGGGCCGCCGGCGAGATGCGCGACGATATCGTCGAGATCTTCGCTTTTGACGTGAGCGTACCAGTTCTTTTCCGGATAAATGACCACGTTGGGGCCTTCTTGGCACGCACCAAAGCACATGTACGGTTTGACATCGACGTCGGTCAGTCCTTTGGCGGCAATTTTTTGTTGCAACTCCGCCGCCAACTGCTCCGACCCTCGCGATTTGCAATCAATATTCTGACAAACGAGACAGCTTTGACTCACGGGCATCTCCTTCGGTCCTACTTACTAATGCTCGATCCGATATGCAACAGCTGCATTTCAAACTCAATTCAGTTGCATTTGCGAGACCCAGTCTTTGCCCTTGATAATCTCGGCGAGAAGTTTTTCGTCTTCGGCATTCGGCAGCGCGTTATAGAGGTGCCTCTGATAGTCCTCGGCGCTGAGCAACTCGCCGGTAACACTGTAGGTCTTGCCGACATGTTCACCTATGGAACGGTTGAACTTGAGATCCGGCGCCCTCAGTTTAGTCTCGCCGTCCGGTACCAGTTGATTGAGCTGATCGATCAATTGCTGCGATTCTCTCATATAATGTTCGCGGGCGATGTCGTTGAGCTTGTCTTTCTCCGCCGGCACGGTCGCGGCATGCTCGTCGTAGCGGCCTTTGATACCCCAGGTGTAAGCCCAGTGTGCTGCGGATGAATGGTCCGTGCCAAAAAGATCATAAGCCGTGGAAAGCCACTTATTGAAATACTTCTGGACAATCGGCACGGGAATTTTTTGGGCTCTCAGCACTCGGGTCAGACCGGTATGTCCGGTGAACATATGGAAATGCTCTTCCTTGAGCATTGCGGTAACGCTTTCGGCGAGCGGCGCGAAGGACGAGTGGCTTAACATGGTTAACTGATACTTGCCGTCGCGATCGACGAACTCAGTGTAGGTGAAGAAATCGAGCCAGTTGTTTACCGGCGCGTTGAACGAGCCGAGAAGCCGGTCGCCACGGAAGGCGCGGCGTTCGAGCAATTTACGCGCTTCGAGCTTGCCGGAATCGCCAAAGTAGTTCACCAGCAGATAGCACATCTGCCAGCCATGGCGCATTTCTTCACTGTTGACTCGGGTGAGCGCTTTGCGATCATATTCAGTAGGGGCGGTATCGAGCAGATTTTTTTGTTGTTCAACCGAGGCGAACTCGGTATCGCCTTGATAGACGATCATATTCATCAAGGCGTCGCGAATCGACTGATTGGGGATTTGGCCGACTCGCTGCCACTTTGGCTGACCTTTAAAATCGCCGAACTCGATCTCGGGGGAATGAAGTTCGCCCAATTTGGTTTCAAAAGTATAGTCGCTAAGCAGAGCCGCATCATAGCCGATGTCCTTTTGCCATTGATGGAAATAGTCGATCCAGTCATCGAAATTTGCGATTTTGATCATGGAAGATCCTTTCATTGACTTGTCCAATTCGAACGATCGTTCGAATTATTTATAGCGGTTTCCCGGGCCGAAATCAACTCCCTGTTCGCACCCGAGGAAAGGTGGATCGACGTCGCAGCGGCTTGGACTAGCGGTACATTTCCAACAGCTCGACCATTTCCAGTTGGCGAATTTGTTCAAATAGGTAGCGCTTAATTTCGCTGACAGTGTCCATGCCAAGGACGATTTCCGCCGTGGTCTTGGCCGCTTGATAGCTGATCGAGCGAACGGCCTTTTTAATCACGGGGAGGTACAGCGCCCCCATG
>DASSGE010000955.1:0-2248 GCA_035693605.1 Binatia bacterium | reverse complement strand
GGCGACGCTTACCCCAATAGCAAATTTATTTATTACGCCGTAATTGACCGCCGCGCCGCCGACTTGATTCTCAACGAGGGTCAACGATTGACCGGGATTACAGCGGACGAGCGGTTTAACTACAAGTTTGCCAATATTCTCGGTGCGATCGTCGAGGATTTTATCATTGCAGGGCTGTGGCCGAGCGCTGTGGATAACTTTCGCAGCAAAAAGCTTGGCTAAGATTTGTCGCGCCAGTTGGTTTGTGATAGAAATTTTCCACAGCGATGGATCAAGCCAAATTCGTTCACCTGCATTGTCACACCGAATATAGTCTTTTGGACGGCGCCAATAAGGTTGATAAGATGTTCGAGCGCATCAAGGCGCTCGCGCAACCGGCCGTGGCGATGACCGATCATGGCAATATGTTCGGCGCCATCGAGTTTTACCGCGAAGCCAAGAACCGCGGCGTCAAGCCGATCATCGGCTGCGAAATCTACGTCGCGCCGACCAGCCGCTTCGATAAGAAAGGCGTGGATAAAGGACCCAAGGAATACAACAATCATTTGATTCTTTTGGCGATGAACAATGAGGGCTACCGCAATCTCTGCAAACTAGTGTCCTTGGGCTACATCGAAGGATTCTATTACAAGCCGCGCATCGACAAGGATCTGCTGCGAGAATTCAACGGCGGATTGATCGCGCTGAGCGCCTGCCTGCAGGGCGAGGTGTCGCAGGCGCTCAACTACGGCAACTACGAGAAAGCCAAGCTCGCTGTCGAAGAGTACGCGTCAATCTTTGGCGATCGCTATTACATCGAAATCCAGGACAACAAGTTGGCTGAGCAGGAAAAAGTCAATCGCCTGCTGGTCGAACTGGCTAAAGATACCTCGATTCCTGTGGTGGCGACCAATGATTGCCATTATGGCGAGCGCGCCGACTATCATGCGCATGATGTCCTGCTTTGCGTTCAAACCGGCAAGACTATCGACGAAGATAACCGATTGAAAATCGAAACCGATGAGCTTTATTTAAAATCCGCCGAGGAAATGAGTCAAGGGTTTGCATTCTGCCCTGGGGCGGTTGAACGCACGGTCGAGATCGCCGAACGCTGCAATGTGGAAATCGAGTTCGGCAAGTACCATTTCCCGAACTTCACGCCGCCCAAAGAAATCAGCCTCGATGACTACCTGGTCGAGCTGGCGCATAAAGGATTGGAGGAGCGTCTCGAAGGCGTCACCGATGCGCAGGTTCGCAAGACCTACGCCGAGCGGTTGGATTATGAGCTGGGCGTAATCATCGACATGCAGTTTCCCGGCTACTTCCTGGTGGTCGCCGATTTCATCAATTACGCCAAGCAGCATGGTATTCCGGTCGGCCCTGGACGTGGCTCGTCGGCGGGAAGTTTGGTCGCCTACGCCTTGCGTATCACCGACCTCGATCCGATTCGCCATGTCTTGTTGTTCGAGCGCTTTCTCAACCCCGAACGCAAATCGATGCCGGACATTGACGTCGACTTCTGTATTCGCGGCCGGGCGCAGGTGATTCAATACGTTAAAGACAAATACGGTGCCGATCGGGTGGCGCAGATCGCCACCTTCGGGACTCTCAAAGCCAAAGCGGCGATCAAGGACGTCGGCCGCGCCTTGGGTTTCTCTTTCGCCGAAGCCGATGCCATCGCCAAGCTGATTCCGGCGCCTAAGCAAGGCTTCGACTATCCGCTCACCGAGGCGATGAAAATGGAGCCGCGGCTCGGCGAACTGATGAAGAACGATGTGCGGGTGAAAACTTTGATGGACCACGCTCTCCGTTTGGAAGGGCTGGTGCGTCATGCTTCAACCCACGCCGCCGGCGTCGTGCTGTCCAATCTGCCTCTGGTCGAGCACTGTCCGTTATTCGTCGATAAAGAAGGCGGCATTGTCACACAGTATGAAATGACCTGGGTGGAAAAAATCGGCTTGGTGAAGTTCGATTTCCTGGGCCTAAAAACCTTAACGCTTATCCATGATTGTTTGAAGCTCATCGAAGCGGCGCGCGGCGTCAAGATTGATATCGATCGGCTGCCGTTGGACGATAAGAAGACTTATAAAACCCTCTGCCAAGGCAACACTACCGGCGTGTTCCAACTGGAAAGCACCGGCATTCGCGAGATGACCGTCCGCATACGGCCCAACTGTTTCGAAGATTTGGTCGCTATTCTCGCTCTCTACCGGCCGGGTCCGCTTGATAGCGGCATGGCCGAAGATTTTATCAATCGCAAGAGCGGCAA
>DASSGE010000954.1:0-2335 GCA_035693605.1 Binatia bacterium | reverse complement strand
ATGCGCGACTACCTCGCTCTCACTGTGCGTCTGGCCCTTCAATCCCGACAGCCCCAACCGGCTCGGCCCGCCGCAGCCCAATCCTGCGACGCTCACTTTTAAGCCGGTGCGGCCGAGAATGTTGTAGTTCATAATAAATTGTTTAGAACTCAGGCGTCCGGACTCTAAGATCATCACCCATTACTTCGCTTCACGGGCCGCGGCTGCTACCGGGCACGGACCCGCACTGCTCGACCTTGGTGCCGTTCGGTTCGATAAATGCGATGCATGCCCAGCGCCGCTCGTAACCGGCGTCGCCGGAAAACCATGACGTCACGCTGCAACCGATCTCGCCGAGAAACGTGCACTTTCCCTCAAACTTGGCGCCTTCCGGAATCGGCCGCGTGTCATGCGGATCGCTCGTCGGCGCCGCCGAACAGCCTGCGGTCAACAAGGCCGTCGACATCAACACAAAGGCTAAAGCTAAAGCGGGCGCCTTGATGAACGATTGCCGCATGTCTGCGCTTATATGGCGCCGCCGTAGATCAGTCAATCGGCCGGCGATTGACGCCAACCACACCACTTTGTTAAAGGTTGGATCATCTGAATCACCCGACGGGAGGATGAACCATGAGTTTTACGCTTGAATCATTCGCGGCAGATGTGCAGCGCATTCTTAAAGCCGACCCGAGCCGAGCGGGCCGGGAGAAAGTCCGCGACTTGGTGCAGGAGGCGCTGAAAGACGAAAAGTTCATCTCGACCTACATCAACGACAATACCGCCGACCGCCAAGTGATCTACGAAGATCCGGAACTGGGCTTCTGTGTCTGCGCTCATGTCAATCGCGAGGCGCGCGAAGCCAACCCGCACGATCATGGCAGCTCCTGGGCGATCTACGGCCAAGCCTTTGGCGAAACCGAAATGAGCGACTGGGAAGTCCTCGAAGCCGCCGCCGAAGGCAAGCCGGGAAAGGTCAAACGCGGCCGCGTCTACACGCTCAAGCCGGGCATGGCGCATATCTACAACGAAGGCGATGTCCACTCACCGAAACGCGTTGCGACAACGGGCTTGCTGCGCATCGAGGGCAAAAATACAACCAAGTTGAAACGCTACCCGTACAAAGCGGTGTAATCCGATATATCTTGGTTTTCTGAAAGCGTGTCGCCTACCGTCATCAAGCGGGCGTAGAGGATTTAATTACGCTATCCGTCGGTCTGAGTTTAACCGGTCATCGCCTTTTTATTGTTAACCGAATCGAACGATTGGTGACGCGCCTGAGAGCACACTGAGGCGCAGCGCACGACATTCGTTTGTGCGCTCGGTTTGGAATGAATTCTCGGTTAATCTTGCCGTCATGAGCGAGCAGAAAAACGACACCATGGCGCACTCTCTAAGTCACTTGAATGAAGTGCAGATGCTCCGTCTGCTCGATGCCGCGGTGCGACAGGCCCGAGAAGCGATCCTGATCACCACCGCCAACCTCGACGCTCCGGGGCCAGAGGTGATTTTCATCAACCCGGCGTTTACCGAAATGACCGGCTATAGCCGAAGCGACATTCTCGGCAAGACACCGCGCATCCTCCAGGGGCTCAAAACCGATCGCGACATGCTCAAGCGGCTGCGCGAGACACTCAGCAACGGCGGGAGCTACTCGGCCGAAACCATCAACTATCGCAAGGACGGCAGCGAGTACGTTGTCGCCTGGGATATTTCGCCGGTGCGCGACGAGCGCGGCCAGATCGTCCAGTATCTGTCGATCCAACGGGATGTCACGGCGCGCAAGCTGGCCGAAGCCAAGCTCGCCGAGCTGTTGTCGGAGGTAGAAAAGAGCCGCAATGATCTTAGCTCCATCCTGAATGAGCTGCGCCTTGGAACAGCGATGACCGACGAACAGGGCCGGCTGGTATTTTTGAACAGCATGGCGCGTCAGTTGCTCGGCAGCCGCAGCGCCGGTGCCTACGGTCGGGTTTGGCACGAAATATTTGCGCTCGATGACGACGATCGCAATGCACTGCGCGAACTGCAACGAAAACCGCAGCCGGAACGCACCAAACTGCCGGTCCATCTCGATCTCGATGACGGCCGCCGCGCGTGGCTTGAGGTCGAGGTCAAAGACGACCCGCGCGACAACCGCGGCAAGATCTTTTTGCTCTATGACGTCAGCGAAGTTCATGACCTGCGCCTGCTGCTCAACGAGCGCGCCGGCTTTCACGATCTGCTCGGCAAGAGCAGCTCCATGCAGTCGGTCTATCAGCTAATCCGCGATGTCGCGCGGGTCGACGCCACCGTCCTCATCGAAGGCGAGACCGGCACCGGCAAGGAGCTGGTCGCGCGCGCCATCCACGCGTCGAGTCAC
>DASSGE010000953.1:0-2034 GCA_035693605.1 Binatia bacterium | reverse complement strand
CTTCCAATAATTTGGCGGCGTTGCCTTGGAGAATTCGCTCAACGTTTCTTATAGAGGCTATCCGTATAGCCGCTCTGATCCAATTCTCTTACAAAGCTTGCGTCGAAATAGTCTTCGGGATTGTGCGATTTGGCTTTCGGTTCTGAAGCGAGAATAGTTTTCAGACCCTCGACGGAGGGATATTGCTTTCTTGGCAGCACCGTTTCGCTCAAGAGATTCTCCCAGGTTTTTTCCAAGACATCGCGATCGACGGTTCGGCCGATAAACCGCGCCAAGGCTCTGATCGAACTTTCTTTGTCGGTGTAAATTCGATGCACCGCCTCGATCTGGGATTTCACATAGCGCCTGACGACGTCGCGATTCTCGCGGATGTATTTTTTTGACGTCGCCGCGGCGGTGTGTTGATAGACCAGTCCGAGCTTGGGCAGCTCGGCCAGGGTGTTCATGCCGCGCTTTTGCGCGATGATGCTTGCCGGCGGGTTGACGACAGTGGCTTGGACACGCCCGGCGATGACGGCGTCGACCCGCGCCGTGGTGCTGCCAATCTGCACGATGGTGACATCTTTCCCGGGCGTCAAGCCGATCTTCGACAGCGCATACCGGGCGATGAAGTCAGACGACGAGCCGAAGCGGCTGATCGCTACCGACCCGCCTTTGAGCTGCTCGGGGGTTTTGATATCGGCCCGGCTCTGCAAATAATAATTGAGAGAAGTGACGCCGCCGGCGATGATTGTCGCATCGGATCCCGCCATTACGGAGTTTACAACCGCTGGCCCGGCCAACTGCGCGATCGGCGTGTCGGCTGAGACCAGCGCCATGATCGCCGTCGTGCCGCCGGTGAAGAAAACCGGCTGGACATCGAGACCATTTTTTTCGAAGATGCCGGCGTCTTTGGCGAGCCACGCCGGCAACGCATCGCCGCTGATGGCGCTGTAGCCGACATTGATTTTAGTCAGCTGCGCGCGCGCCGGTTGCGACGAGGCGACGAGCAGCACTGCGGTCAGAAGTGTTCCCGCGAAGCATTTCGATCTAAGCATAGACAATCCTCGCTCGAGTTAGGCTCCGGCAATTCACTGGCGTTCATGAAAAGACTTCGCTAATAACCATATTTCTTTTCCAGCTCTTTGAGCTCGGCATTGCCCATGTTCGCATACCATTTACGCGTGTCGTCGATGCCCGGAGTGTTCTTGAAATAGGCGGCTTCGGTGCCGTTCTTTTTTAATTCCTCGAGGCACTGGCGCATGCCGTGCAGCATGGCGACTTGCAGCACTGTCGGGATGCAGCCGACCCGGCCGCCGAGCTCGCCGTAGCGCTGAATGGTCATCACGCCGCGCGGCGGCACGCCGACCAGCGGCTTGCCGAGTTTGGCATAGGCAAGGATTTCTTCCTCCGTGCGCGCGCTGACCCATGAAGCGTCGGCGCCGGCTTCGATGCAGGCTTGGGTGCGTTCCAGGCGTTCTTGCAGCGAGTCCTTGGCTTCAGAGCGGGCGATAATGACGAGATCCTGATCGGTGCGGGCGTCCACGGCGGCTTTGATCTTGGCGACGAATTCCTGGCGCGAGATCAGACCGACATCGAACCCCTCATGGCCGGCGCGCTTGGGCGTCATCTGATCTTCAATGTGGATGGCGGCGACGCCGGCGCGGTCGAATTCTTTTACCGCGCGAAAGACGTTGACGGCGTTGCCGTAGCCGGTTTCGGCATCGCTGACGATGGGAATGTTGACGGCGTCGACGATTTCGCGCGCTTTATTGATCATCTCTGTGAGCGTGAGCAGGCCGGCGTCGGCGAAGCCGAGCGAACGATGCTGTCCGCTGCCGGAAA
Source organism: Binatia bacterium (assembly GCA_035693605.1). GTDB lineage: Bacteria > Desulfobacterota > Binatia > UBA9968 > UBA9968 > DP-20. The sequence continues at coordinate 210 of DASSGE010000953.1, read as the reverse complement.
TATGCACCAACGGAAAGCCGAGCCACTCGACGAGCCGGCTCTGAATGCCGTCGTTACAGCTTGGCGCCAGATGGCAGGTCGGTTGCTGCATCATCGCCTTCAATGCCCTGCGTTTTTCATTTGCGGTCATGGTCATTCTCTTTCATCCTTTCGTTCTTCCTGATTGTGACAGTCTGCTGATTCGGATTAGGGCGACCGGCCGGTCGCCCC
>DASSGE010000952.1:0-2229 GCA_035693605.1 Binatia bacterium | reverse complement strand
GGCGATCACCGCGGCGGTGCGCGGCCTGCCGATGAAAGTAGTGTCGCATGATTTCAAAAGCCTGTTGTTTTACTTGATAGGCAACCCAAACGTGCAGTCCGGGCAGGATTTGAAGGGGAAAAAAGTCGCAGTGGCTTCGCTCAGCGGTACCGGCGCGCTGGCGACCCGCGCATCGCTCCGGGCTCTGGGAGTAGATCCTGAAAAAGATGTGACTTTAATCGTCATCGGTGCCGCGTCCATTCGTATGGCAGCGCTGGAAGCGGGCTCGGTCGAAGCGGCGATCATGCCGGTGCCGTGGAACTTTCGCCTAACCCAAAAGGGCTTCAAGGAGCTGATCTTCACCGGCAAGGTGCTGACCCAGCCGCTGACCGGCATCGCCACATCGAGAGAACGACTCGAGCGCAATCCGGAACAGATCAAAAAGATGCTGCGCGGTTTTCTCCGCTCGTTGAAAGCGGTCAAGGAAGACAAGAAAGATGTGGTGGAGTTCATCGGCCGGCGGTTCAGTCTCGATCCTGCCACCGCGGAAGCGACGCATCGGATCGTGCTGCAGACGCTCAGCGATGACGGCACGGTGAGCGATGCGGTGTTGAAAGACTTGCTCGAGCAGACGAGGATCGAGACCGGCGTGAAGAAAGAAATCAACATACGCGATATCGTCGATTACTCGCTGGTGCGGCAGGTTCAGCGAGAAATTAAATAAGGAGCTAGTGGTGAGGATAAGGGAATTCGAATGAAAAAACCGGTTCTGATGGTTCTGATTCTTATTCTGCTCACCGGCAGTGCTGCCGCCGCCGACAAGGTGCGCATGTCGATCTCCGCGGTGGATGTGTCGTTTCTCACCGCCGGCGTCGCGCTCAAGCGCGGCATGTTTCGCGACGAAGGCTTGGACCTCGAATTGATTCGCATGAACGCCAACGTGTCGATCACGGCGCTGGCTACCGGCGATATCGATTACACCATGGTTTTTGCGTCGGTCGTGCGCGGCGCGCTGCGCGGCTTACCGATGAAGGTGGTCGCGAGCTTCATGGACAGCTCGACTCATTTGCTGATCGCCCGGCCCGAATACAAAACCATTCGCGACTTGAAAGGAAAAACCCTGGCGGTCAGCACTTATGGCGCGACCTCCGACGTGGCGGCGCGCATGATGATGAAACATGGCGGTGTCGATCCGGAAAAGGAATTGAAAATCATTCAGCTCGGCGCCGAGCGCGGCCGCTACGCAGCGTTGAAAGAAGGCATCGTCGACGTCGCAGTACTGTCGCCGCCAACCGATACCGACGCCCAGCGCAACGGTTTCCGCGTGCTGTCGCGCTTCCATGAATTGTTCAAGCTGCCGTTCACCGGTATCGGCACGAATTTGAAAAAGCTCAAGGAGAAGCCCGACGAAGTGAAACGCATGGTGCGGGCCATGCTCAAGGCCAACCGATTCGTCCGTGCCAATCGCGAAGGAACGATTCAGACCATGATGGATTGGATCAAGGTCGACCGCGAGAGCGCCGCGGCCACCTACGACTCGACCTGGAAGATCTTCAGTGAAGACGGCAGTATTTCGGAAAGCGGGCTGAAGCTGGTCATCGACCAAGGGCGCGAAGCGATGAAAATCGAGCGTCAGGTGGCCCTCGCCGAAGTCGCCGACTTCAGTTTCATTCGTGAAGTGCAGAAAGAGTTGGCAATCAAGAAATGAAATCGGAGTGACGGATTTGAGCACAATCCCATTACTCCAACACTCCAGTACTCGAATCTAGAGCCGGCAGTTAGGAACACCTTATGAAGAACGGTTTTCGCGCTTTCGACAGCGACATGCATGTCTACGATGCGGCGAATCTGTATGACAAGTACATGAATCCCAAATGGGGCGAGCGTATTCCCAAGGGGCAGCGCAACGGCAAGCATGGGCGGGTCGAATTCAAGATCGGCGCCGGCGAAAAGCTGCGGGAGATCACTGACGTGATCAACCATGGCCAGCAGCAGGTCGCTAATCGCTATGATTTCGCCGTGGCGCGGGACTACGATCCGGTTTCCCAGCTCCAAGGCATGGATATGGAAGGATTGGATGTGGCGGTGCTGTTCCGCACTTCGCCGCTGCATTGCGACGAGACTCTCGAACCCGAGTACGCCAACGATCTGTGCCGCGCCTGGAATAGCTGGATCGCCGACTTTTGCAAAGAAGACCCGGCGCGGTTGAAGGCATCGGCGCTGATCACGCTTCATGATGTCGACCTGGCG
>DASSGE010000951.1:0-2734 GCA_035693605.1 Binatia bacterium | reverse complement strand
CGGACCAAAGCGAATACGAGTGGCAGGCCTCCTACCCCGTCGATTTAGTCCAGTATCTCGCGGTGCGTCTATGGTACGAACGGGAACTGGTGCAGCAAGTCTGCCGTCAGAAGCTGGGCATAGACGGCAACCGTGAAGCCCTATCCACCCACCTGCGAGAATTCACCGCTCCAGCTAAGCAAGACAGTGACAAAAACGGCGCGATGCACAGCGACCCTCGCGTCCCCGCATGGCGCCTCGTCCTGCTTGCACGGGCACTCGAATTGGAACCCGAACTGCTAAACCAGACTCGGGACGACGCTCTGCGCACGCTTCTCGAATGGATCAACGAATTTCCCGAAACGATGCATGGACCAATTTGGCTCAAGGCCTTCGAAACCGGCTATCAAGAACAGCTGCTCGAGAAGCTCAGATTCAAGATCGGTCGATTCAATGAACTGCCGACCCCTCGGTCGGTCGCTCAGCACTCCGGAGAGACTCGCGCTGTCGAAAACGAATCGAAAGTGCGCCCCCAGGCCCAGGCGGTATTTTGCATTGACGTGCGCTCGGAACCGTTTCGGCGTAATCTCGAGGCCACCGGCGATTACGAAACCTTTGGCTTCGCCGGATTTTTTGCTGTCGCCATCCGCCATCAAGCTCTCGGCAGCGAGCACGCAACTGACCAATTCCCAGTCATACTCAAGAGCAAAAATCTAGTTCGTGAAATTCCCCGCAGTTATCAGGGACAATTTCTCTTCCGACACCGTTACCGCGAGAAACTTCTCGAAGCGTTTCACACATTGCTCTACGATCTTAAAGAAAATGTCGTCACGCCCTATGTCATGGTCGAGTCGCTAGGATGGTTTTATAGTCTGCCGATGATCGGCAAAAATCTTTTCGCAACCCGTTATCGCAACGCCATGGATTGGCTTCGGCGCAAGCTGGTGCCACCGGTCGCGACGACATTGACTGTCGATAAACTGTCGCGCCAAGAAGTCGAAGAGATGCTCGCTGCCGAACAGCGCGCGACCACGCGCCGAGCGTTACAGGATAAGTTTGGCGAGCGCAATTTGAATCTGTCCTTGGAGCGATTGGAGTTTTTGCGCCGCCGGGCGCTCGACGAGCAGAGCGTCGGCGAACCGTCACCGCAAGCGCGTTCCACCGCGCTAACGCCGGAGGAGGAGGCGGCTTTCGTCGACGAGCTACGGCGAAATCACGGTATAAACCAAGGCGGCGCCTTTGCGCGCATGGAACGCATCACCAGAACCGGTTTCACATTGAGCGAGCAGATATTGACGGTCGAGACGGTGCTCCGGATCATCGGCCGGACGGAAAACTTCGCTAGGCTGGTGCTGTTTTGCGGTCACGCGAGCCGATCAGAAAACAATCCTTTTGAAGCCGCCCTCGACTGCGGCGCCTGCGGCGGCAACGGCGGCAAGCCCAACGCACGTGTCATCGCGATCATGGCTAATAAGCCGCAGGTGCGCGAGCAACTCGCAAAAAACGGCATCAGCATTCCACAGGATACCTACTTCCTCGCCGGACAGCACATCACCACCACCGATGAAATAGAACTTTTCGATCTCGAAGACCTGCCACCGACGCATCGCAAGGATCTGTTGCAGCTCGTCCGCGACCTGGAGCGTGCCGGCGCACGTAATAGCCAGGAGCGCTGTGCCTATTTCCCTGAGGTGAACAAGACCCTGCGCGCGTCTAAGGCTCGCCGGGAAGTTCGCCGCCGCAGCAGCGACTGGAGTCAAGTGCGGCCGGAGTGGGGCCTGTCCGGCAACGCCGCGTTTATCGTCGCGCGCCGTTCGCTTACTCGCGGTATCAATCTCGAAGGACGGGTTTTTCTCCATTCCTACGACTATCGGGGCGATCCGGATGGACGGTTACTCGAAGCGGTGATGACCGGCCCGCAAGTCGTCGGCCAGTGGATCAACATGGAACATTATTTCTCCGCCGTGGACCAGGAAGTCTATGGCAGCGGCAGCAAGATCTATCACAACGTAGTCGGCCGCCTGGGCATCATGTCGGGTATGCAAAGCGACTTACGGACCGGACTGGCTTGGCAGACCGTGATGAACGGCTCGCGTCCGTATCATGAAGCGATGCGTCTGCTCACGGTGATCGAAGCACCACGAGACCGAATCGACAAAGTCATCGGTAACCAACGTCTACTACAACGCCTCTATGACAACGAATGGATGCACCTTTTTGCTCTCGATCCCGAAGTGCAGCTATGTTATCGCTATGTTCCCAAACAGGGATGGAGCGGCAGCCTTTGAGTAAAAACTGTCCTTCCCGTTTGCAAGCCAGGCACCCGAAAGGAGACTGACCATGAACGATCTGACGCTTCATCCAATGAAAGAAATCAGGATCATCATCGAGGGTGAGCAATTAAAATATGCCACCGATTTGCTCGACCACAAAGCGACCGGCTATACCGTGATCCATAACATTTCGGGAAAAGGGCACCACGGATTTCATACCGCGCACCCGATGTTCAACGAGATGGACAGCATTGTCATGCTGATGACCGTGGTGACGACGGAAAATGTCGAGCCGATTCTCGCCGGGCTGAAACCGCTCTTTGCCCGGCACACCGGCGTCATGTTCGTCTCGGATGTCGCCGTCAGCCGGGTGGAATATTTTTCCACCGATGCCGACAACAAATGATCGAAATTAGCTCGGATTTCTATGCGGCTTGAGACTTGAGGCTATTCATGAGCGGAATAGCTTGGACCGCGCTCGA
>DASSGE010000950.1:0-2769 GCA_035693605.1 Binatia bacterium | reverse complement strand
TAAGGGATTTTATATAATTTCGTTTTGTATGTTGATTTGGTTGACAGGCAGAGCGCAATACTTCACAATCAGCCCATTAAATAGTCCGGGACGGGGCTGGAAAGGTGGTTTAGATGAGGGAGCGCACTTTGCAAAACGGATTGAAATTGTTGGCGGTGGTTTTCTTGGTGTCATGTGGTAATCCGGCGAATCCGCCGCCGCCAAAATTCACGGGGGAAAATCTGGCCGCAGAAAAGCCCAAACCCGCAGCGCCGAAGCCACCAGCGCCACCGAAACCTGAACCGAAGACTAGCTTGGATGAACTGCAAACCGGCAAAGCGGCGGCCGCTAGCCCGTTGAAGGACATCTCTTATAACTTCGACAGCGCGGCTCTTTCCGAAGACGCCCGTACAACCCTGCGAAGCAACGCCGATTGGCTTAAGGCCAATGCGACAGCGCGTGTTCAAATCGAAGGCCATTGTGACGAGCGCGGTGCCGCCGACTATAACATGGCGCTTGGCGCCAAGCGCGCTCAGGCAGCCATGGATTATCTGGCAACGTTGGGTATCGCTGCTAATCGCATGTCGACGATCAGCTACGGCGAAGAAATTCCCGTGTGTAAAGATAAGACCGAGGCTTGCTGGGCGCAGAATCGTCGGGCGCGGTTTGTTGTCACAGCCGCGAAGTAAGTTTAATTAAGAAAACGATTCCTAAAAAGGCCCATGTCTTCACGACATGGGCCTTTTTTTTGGGGACGGAATAACTCATGGCTGTGGCATTCAGCTAGCCGGAACTGATTGAGGCAACGAATTCATTGACGGTAAAGCGGGCCTTTGTTAGGGTCGCACCTCGCGTCACGTGGCAAGTCAAAAGTGACTCAGAATAGAGGGGTGGATCGATGCGATACGGTTGGCGAGCAAGAATCGGTCATATTGCTCCAGCAATTCTCGACACTTCGGGCGAGGAGATGCGCAAGCTGCTTCCCGCCGGTGTGTTGCATGTCGGATTAACCATCAGTGAACCGATTCAAACTCTGGGTGCGGAGCAAGCAGCGGCCGCGTTTGACCGCATGATCGCTGCCGGCAATCGTTTGGCGGCGGAAAAAGTCGATGTGCTGATCTGTGGCGGTGAACCGGTGGCGCTTTCCAAGGGTCCAGCGGGAGATGCCGAGTTGGCAAGATTATTACGACAGGAGACCCAATTACCTGTGGTCACCGCCAATGGGGTCGTCGTCGATGGTCTACGCACGTTGGGGGCGCGCAACGTGATCGCCGTCAGTCCGTTTATCGAAGCGCGGAATCTCGAGATCAAAAGTTTTCTCGAAGCGAGCGGCTTCGCAGTGGCGGCGATCAAGGGGCTCGGCCTGACCAAGAATATCGACTTCGCCAGTCAATCGCCCGATGCCGCGTACTCGCTTGCCTATGGTGCGGCAAAAGCGCACCCGGAAGCCGACGCGATTTACATCGCCTGCCCGCGCTGGCCATCGGTGGATATTATCGCAGCTTTGGAGGCAGATACCGGCAAAGCCGTCGTCGCCGCGCCGGCGGCGATGGTTTGGGGCGCGCTGAAAGCGCTGCGGATTAGCGATTGCCAACCGGGGTTTGGCCGATTGATGGACAGCCTGCGAATGGCGCGCTGAATTGGTTCGGGTGTTTTACGGGCGATGATTCGGCTTTCGCACTGAAAGGATCCGCCATGATGCTTCGACGATCCGCAACGGTTTTTGCCTGGGCGCTGATCGCTCTCGGTCAGTTTCCTCTTACAGCTGCCGTTGCGCAGGAACGCTTTCGGGTGTCTTACGGCGGATTTAACGAGACCGCGACGTCGATGTGGGTCGGCATCGAGCGCGGTCTATTCAAGAAGTACGGTATCGACGCGCAAATGGTTCAAGTGCGTAACGGTGCACTGAGCATCGCGACATTGGTCGCCAAAGAAGTCGAGGCGGTCTGGCCGGCGCAGTCGACGATCTTGAGTACGGTATCCGGCGGCATCAAACTCACCTGCATTGGCGGTCCGGTGAATAAGATCCCGCGCAATCTCATGGTGCGCAAAGAGGTCAAAAGCGCCGAAGATCTACGGGGTAAGACCGTCGGTGTGCAAAGCATCGGCGGCGGTTTGTGGCTTCAAACGATGATCATCCTGGATCACCTCGGTGTCGATCCGGACAAGTACGGGATAAAAGTGCGCGTCATCGGCGATGAAGCGACTCTGGCTCAGGCGATGATCACGAACAACATCGATTTCGGCGTGATCACCTACGGATTGAGCGAAACTTTATATTCGCAGGGATTCCGATCGCTGGTCGATGCCGGCGATATTTCCGCGCCTTATCAGGGTCCGGAAGTTTGTGGGCTGAAAGAGTCGGTCACCAGCCGCAACGAATTTTACCTGCGCGTCGCCAAAGGGTTGGCAGAGGCCGTCGCCTTTATCCTCGACGACAATAATAAACCGGAAGTCACCAAAGTATTGCAGCGCAATCTCCGCCTGAGCCGAAACGATGTGATTGAAGGATCGTATAAAGTGTTGCGCAAAATGACTACGCTCGACATGGCGCCCAACGTTGCCGCTTTCAAATCTGTTCAGCGGATCGTCGCGCGCATCAATCCCAAAATCGCTCAGGTCGATCTCGATCAGGTTATCGATCCAAGCTTCGTGCGCAGTCTTGAGTCGAGCGGATTTTTGGCCGAGCTGCGAAAAAAGCTCAAATAGCAGACGAACGATTTTTTAGGAAAACAAATTCAGGGTTTCCTTGGCGAACAATTCCTCAACGGCAAATGTGCGCTGGGTCAG